>JALOMS010000128.1 GCA_025455345.1 Thermoflexibacter sp.
CCTGAAAGCCCAAACCGCACCTGTGATTCTCAATGTGGTGATAGACGGTAAAATGCAACACTATTGGGTGTGCTATGGGTACGAGCAGGGCAAGGGCTTCCTCATTGGCGACCCTGCAAAAGGCATGGATTTTTACACTGAAACGCAAGTAGGCGAGGCATGGAAAAGCAAGGGGCTACTTACGCTTGCGCCTACGCAAAAGTTTGAGAAACAGAAAGTACAAAATAAACAACGGTGGGTTTGGTTGTGGGCTTTGGTGAAAGAGGATATTACGCTTTTGGCTATTTCGGTGGTTCTGGGCATTGCTATTGCAGGTTTGGGTTTATCTACCGCTCTTTTTTCCCAAAAACTCATAGACGATATTTTACCTTCTGAAAATCAAAGCAAACTCATCTATGGTGTTACTCTGCTCGCTTTTTTGCTCTTGGCGCGCACAGGCTTGGCATACTTGCGCGGCTTCTTGCTTAACAAACAAAGCGCAGACTTCAACAATCGCCTCATCAATCGCTTTTTTAGTATATTGCTCTACCTTCCTAAACCGTTTTTCGATACGCGAAAAACAGGAGATTTGGTTGCGCGTATGAACAATGCAAGGCGTATTCAGAACACCATTAGTTTTTTGGGTGGCAATGTGATTATTGATGTTTTGGTGGTGCTGATTTCTACATTTTATGTCTTTCAGTATCAGACTGGGATTGGTTTGTTATCCTTGCTTAGTATTCCTATCTACTTCTTGCTCATGCGCTTATACCATAAAGATGTGCGGAATAGCCAAAGGGAGGTAATGAGTGCCTACGCCCAAAATGAAAGCAATTATACTTTCCCTCGTTGGCGAAGAACATATACATTTATCAGGTGGGCAAAAGCAATTGCTGGCATTGGCGCGCGCCTTGTACCGCCAACCGCAACTTCTGCTCCTTGATGAGGCAACCTCTGCTATGGATACCCAAATGGAAGCATTTGTTTTGGATTTACTCGGCAAATTAAAATCTGAAATGATAGTGATAATGGTAACGCACAAATATCAGATAGTTAGTAAGGCAGACAAGCAGATAGTTTTTACTTAAATCTACGTTCTATGAGTTGTTACACTATTTATTCATAGATTTGCCTTTTAAAATCATAAAGTCGTGCAGAACAATTATTATTTTTTGCTTCAAGTCAGCCAAGCCCTACAAAAACAACTAATTGGTTATCAGATTTTTGAAACTTTTAGTCAAGCCAAAGATGAGCTTATTCTGAGCCTATACCACCAAGCTACCAAAGAAACCTTTCATATTAGAGCAAGCCTTAGCCCTGAATTTACCTGTTTGAGTTTCCCTATGGATTTTAGCCGTGCCAAACAGAATAGCGTAGATTTGTTTGAAACTTTATTGGGGGCTGAAGTAATAGGCATTAGGCAATTTGTGAATGAGCGTTGTTTTGCTATTTTATTGAATAACCAATTTTCTTTGTTGTTCAAAATGCACGGACAGCGTTCTAATATTATCCTGTTCCAAGAAGAGAAAGCCGTAGAGCTATTCAACAACAATATAGAGAAAGATTGGGAAATAGATTTGAGGAATTTAGACCGTACTATCGACCAAAGTTGGGAGGGTTTTTTATCACAAGGCTTTCATCGCACTTTCCCGACCTTTGATAAAGAAATGAAAATGTATTTGGAAATCAATAAAGAAGATAAAGATATTCACTTGACTCCAAGCCAATATCTTAAAATTCAGGACTTTATTGCTCAGCTTGCTCGACCACAGTATTACATTTATCAGCTAAATCATACCATTCATTTTTCTCTTTTCCGCCCAATAGTAGATGAGAGTAGATACGAGCTTTTCCAAGTTTATCAAGACCCATTGGAGGCAATCAATCATTTTTATTATTTGTATATCAGTAGATTACAATTGAATAAAGAAAAAAGTGTGATATGGAAAAGATTCGAGAAAATGAAAGAAAAAGCAATTCACTATATAGACAAGTCGGAGGAAAAATTAGTAGAACTTGGATTGGAAAATCGTTATGAGGAAATCGGGCATATTCTTATGGCAAATCTGCAATCTATTCCAGAAAAAGCGCAAAAAATTACGCTATATGACTTTTATCACAATCAAGATATTCACATCAAACTTAAAGAGCATCTTTCTCCCCAAAAAAATGCGGAGTTGTATTATCGGAAGGCAAAAAATCAAAAGATAGAGATTCAGACTTTAGAGGACAATATCAATAAGAAAAAAGGAGAACTATCCAATTTAGAAAAATATCTATCAGATATTCAAGAAATTACTTCATTAAAAGAATTAAGAAAATACCTGAAAAACAATCATATTGTACAAGAAGAAGGAGAAAAAGAGGAAATTCCTTTTAGGAGATATGATTGTGAAGGGTTCGAGATTTTGGTAGGGAAAAATGCGAAAAATAACGACCTACTCACGCAAAGATACGCCTTCAAAGAGGATTTGTGGCTACACGCCAGAGATGTGAGCGGCTCTCATGTCGTTGTCAAATACAAGGCAGGCAAGCCCTTCCCCGTATCCGTCATAGAGCGAGCCGCCGAACTCGCCGCTTGGTATTCCAAGCGTAAAAATGATTCTCTTTGTCCTGTGATTTACACCCCCAAAAAGTACGTGAGAAAGCCTAAAGGTGCAAGCGAAGGAGCAGTTTCCATCGAGAAGGAACAAGTGATTATGGTTGTTCCCAAAGCATAAAAGTTGTAGCTTTATAACTGTTTTTTAGAAAACTCTTCTTTGGCTTTGGCAATACTATCAGAGTTCAAGTCTTCGGTGATTTTGCTGGAAGCCGCTTTTTTAGCTATGGAGGCAGCAGTTTTTTTGCGAAGACGAATATTGAGCATTTCCATTGTAAAGGCAAAAGCCATTGCAAAGTAAATATAACCTTTAGGAATATGGAAATCTACAGCTTCGCCTACCAAAAGCATACCTATCATAATGAGAAAAGACAGGGCAAGCATTTTGATAGTCGGGTGTTCGTTCACAAAATCGCTAATCTTGCCTACGGCGGTCATCATTACTCCCATAGAAACTACCACTGCCGCAATCATAATTCCCACTTGTTCGGGTGGTACTAAGCCAATTGCTGTCAAGATAGAATCAAACGAAAATACAATATCTACCAATACTATCTGCACAATAATCAAAGCAAAACTTACTTGTTTCTTCTTGCTCTCACTTCCATGCTCTACTTCTTCCATTTTGGCGTGAATCTCCGAAGTACTTTTGCCCATAAGGAATAAGCCTCCAAAGAGTAGAATCAAATCTCTTACACTAATGCCTGTGTAGATTTCTGCAAAATCCCACTTAATGACAAACAAATCTTCTTTTAAGCTGATAATCCACGTAATTGCAAATAATAAGCAAATACGTACAAGTAATGCACAACATAGACCTACCAAACGCGCCATTTTGCGCGAACTTTCAGGCAGTTTGTCTGCAATAATAGAGATAAATATAATATTGTCAATACCTAAGACAATCTCTAAGGCAGTAAGCGTAAGTAGGCTTATAACGCCTTGCGTAGTAAAAAGAGCATCAAACATTTGGAATGATAATAGTTTTTGACGTTAAATTAAAGTGATTTTTTTCTGAAATGCCAAAAAAGCGAGATAAATTATTGGGGGAATAGCTAAAAACACTTAGATAAAAATATGTATTACTTTTCACTATTTGGCAAATATAGTTGCTCGTTGTATCTATTGTTCCTCTGCAAAGATATAAAAAATTATGAATCATGTTTAAATTTTTTCCATTTTTTTAAAACTTCAAATGAATAATTAATAAACAAGCACTTATGGATTGTTCGCCAATTTATAGGTTTCTTTCTTTAGAAAACTTGCTAAGTCTTCTAATTTCTCAAACTCGTTTTGCTTTTCTATGCTAATAGGCTCTCCTATTCGGACAAAAATCTTTTGTTTTTCCTTATTCAAAAATTCATTGAATAGATTTAATGTCCTAAAGAAAGGATTGATTCTACCTAAAAAGTGGAAAATTGCACTATTTTGTCCGCCAAAATAGATAGGAACTACGGGAACTTGCGCCTTTCTAATAATTTTCATTACGGGTATCTGCCAATCTCGGTCTTGGATTTTTGCAGGGATACTTTCTAATAATTTCTTATCTTTTTGTAAAGTAGAAACTTCTCCAGAAGGAAAAATGCCAACAGGATGTCCATCTTTGAGATTTAGTAAAGTTATTTTTGTGCCTGCTAAACTGCGAGAAGTTTGGTTGTTTGTCTCAAAAGGGTCGACGGAAATAAAGAAATGTTTGATAGGGTCGATTCTTTGCAGTAAAAAATTTGCCATGACTTTAGTATCTGGGCGCGCCTTTACCAAGATTAATAATAACAAAATACCATCTAATACCCCAAAAGGGTGATTAGACACAGAAATAAATGCTCCTTTGGGTGGGATATTGCTCCAATTACTCTCAGGCAAGTCAAGAGTAATATTCATATTAGCCATGATTTTTTGTAGATAAATAAGTCCATCTGGCTCGTCAAGCTCCGAAGCATAAACAGCATTAACCCCTTTGACCCCAATCATACTCATCAAAAAATCCGCCGCCCATGCCAAGTGATATTCTTTTAGCTTCAATTTTTGTATAAATTCTTCCTTACTAACAACCTCTTTTCTTCTTATCATATTATTTTCTTTAGTAAACTTGGAGATTAGATTTTTGACAAAATTAGCTGAAAATTGTGAAGTTCGTTCAATATAAATTCGTAATTTTAACAATTTAGTATCAAATCAAATTATTAATTCATATTTTAAATATTATAATTAATTCAAAATGTATTTATTAGGATATGACATTGGGAGTTCTTCCGTCAAGGCAACTCTCTTAGAAGCAGAAACAGGGAAGGCAGTTGCCTCTGCTACTGCGCCCTCTTCAGAAATGGGAATGATAGCGCACAAAGCGGGCTGGGCAGAGCAAGACCCCGATATGTGGTGGAAGTATTTGAAAGAAGCAACCCAACAGCTATTAACCAAGTCCAATGTGAAAAAACAAGATATTAAATCTATTGGGATTTCTTATCAGATGCATGGGTTGGTAGCCGTAGATAAAAACTTGATACCCTTGCGCCCAGCGATTATTTGGTGCGATAGTCGTGCCGTGCAGATAGGAGAGAGTGCTTTCCAAGAAATAGGTAGAGAAAAATGCCTTACTGATTTGCTCAATTCTCCAGCTAACTTTACGGCTTCTAAACTCAAATGGGTACAAGCCAATGAGCCAAATCTCTACGCCAATATTTACAAATGTATGCTACCCGGAGATTATATTGCGCTGAAAATGAGCGGAGAAGCACAGACTACCGCTTCAGGCTTGTCAGAGGGAATATTATGGAATTTTCAAACACATCAGATAGCAGATTTTTTGCTCCAATATTATGGGATAGACCCAAGTTTACTTCCTCATTTAGTCCCTACTTTTGGTGTTCAAGCACAGCTAAGTTACTCCGCAAGTCAGGAGTTAGGCTTAGAAACTGGCACAAAAATAGGCTATCGTGCAGGCGACCAGCCCAATAATGCTTTTTCTCTCAATGTATTGAATGCGGGTGAGGTTGCCGCTACGGCAGGAACTTCAGGCGTGGTCTATGGGGTAAGTGATAGCTTCCAATACGACCCACAATCCAGGGTAAATACCTTTCTCCATGTCAATCACAAGGCTGGTATCTTGCTGTGTATCAATGGGACAGGTATCCTCAACTCTTGGTTAAGACAAAACATATTTTCATCTGCTACCCCATCACTTTCGTATCAGGAAATCAATCAATTAGCAAGTAGCGTACCTATTGGAGCAGAAGGCTTATTTATCCTTCCTTTTGGCAATGGAGCAGAGAGAGTGCTTAATAATCAAGAAATTGGGGGAAATATATTTGGCTTACAATTCAATGTACATCAAAAAGCACATTTGGCAAGAGCCGTACAGGAGGGCATTGTCTTCGCATTGAGGTATGGGTTTGATGTGATGAAAGGCATAGATGTACAAGCCAAAACAGTAAGAGCGGGAGATGCCAATATGTTTTTAAGCCCTTTATTTGCCCAAACTTTTGCTACTGTAACAGGCACAGATGTAGAACTTTATAACACAGATGGCTCTCAAGGTGCTGCCAGAGCGGGTGGTTTAGGCGTAGGCATTTACTCCTCATTCGCAGAAACTTTTGTAGGGTTAAATAAGACCAGAACAATTGAACCAGTATTAGATGAAAAAGATAGGTACGAGGAAGTATATCAACAGTGGGTCAATAAATTATCAGGTATTATTGGCTAAAATAGACAAGATAATCAGATACAATATTTTCCCTTTTTATTCGTTAAAAGGCTAATACACTTACCTAAGCAAAACATTTTTTTTTCTTGACTCGTAAAATAATCTCATAAGCAAATAGAGATTCCACTAACCAATAATGATTATGCACAAAAATAAATACTATGTGTGGCTTTTGACACTGATATTCACTTTGTTTTTAGCTTTCCAAACCGAAGCTCAAAACGGTAATGGAAATGGTAACGGTAATGGAAACGGAAATGGTAATAACGGTAATGGAAACGGTAACGGCAATGGAAATAATGGAAATGGGAACAATGGCAATGGAAATCCTAATGCTGATGAGTTGCAATTAATGTTGCTCCCAGGGTGCTATTTTGAAAAAAATGGCGAGAAGATGTACGAATGGCGCATAGAAAATAAAGAAAATAGAGATATTGACTTTGTGCTTGAGGACGAGGACGGAAAAAAGTTAGCCGAAGGGACTGCAAAAAAGAAATCTACTACTTTAGTACAGACCAAATATAATAAAAATAAAGGAGACTGTAACCAAACAGTATTAAAAGCCAAGTCTATTAAAGATGCTAAAAAATGGGTAGAGCAAAAAAATGGACGCAAATGTGGCTCAAGTAATAAATGTAAAGACGAAAATAGTAGTGGTGGGGGAGATAGCGATGATGATGACGATGGTGAAGATGATGATGATGATGGAGATGATGACGGCGAAGAAGATGATGACGGCGAAGAAGATGATGATGATAGCCCAATAGATTCTTTGGATTGTGGTGGATTTCGCACACAAACACAGGGAGGCTGGGGCGCAAAACCAAGTGGTAATAACCCAGGAGCTTATTTGCACAAAAACTTTAAGGAAGTATTTCCGAATGGTATTACTATAGGTTGTGATAAGACTATCAAACTCAGTTCTGCCCAAGCAGTTACAGACTTTTTGCCGCAGGGAGGCTCTCCTGCTGTACTGACCAAGAGTTATGTAGATACGAAAGAGAAAATTTCTGTTTTGGCAGGACAGGTCTTAGCCCTGACTATCAGCGTAAAGTTGGACTCTGCCATTGACGATTTTGGTTCTTCAGAGAAGAATCTGGGTGATTTGCTGATAAAAGAAGGCACTTTCGAGGGATGGACTGTGGCAGAGGTATTGGAAGAAGCGAATAAAATTTTGGGTGGTTGTAAATCAGAATATTCCCCTTCCCAAATCAATGATGTTATTGGAAAAATCAATGAAAACTTTGTTGATGGAAAGACTAATAAAGGATTTTTGTCCTGTCCAGAACCCCAAGAAACGGACTTAGCTATCGAGAAAATCTGCCCTGATAGTACAATAAAAGTTGGTAAAGAATTTACTTATACCTTGATTATCAAGAACATCAGTGAAATAGACGCAATAGGAGTTACAGTCAATGATACATTGCCTCAAGGTGTAAAGTTTGTATCTGCTACAAAAGATGGAGTAGCCAAAGACTCCATTATTAGCTGGACATTAGATTCCTTGTTAGCTGGCGCAACAGATACATTATTGGTCAAGGTCAAAGCAGATAGCGCAGGGAATTGGGTAAATAGAGCGAGCATTACTTCTGAAACAGTAGATTTGGACTCTACTAATAATTTTTCTGCCTGTGAAGTCAAAATTGAGGAAATTTGTCCTGCTCCGCCTAAAGTTGGTTGTGATTCCTCTTTTGTTATAAAAGTAGTGAGTTTTGAGCAAGCCAAACAAAAAGATGGAGGAGAGATAAGCTCTGATAGAGCAAATACAGACAATGTCTTAGGGAAACCTCAAGAAAATGATAATCTTAACTTTGTTTCTTTGGGATTTGGTGGGCAAATAGTGTTAGAATTAGCAGAACCCGTGTACAATCACAATAAAGGAGTCAAAGTTGCTCAAGATGTTGCCCGCTTCGAAGGCGAAACTTCTGCGGCAGATTTAATAGTCGTTGAGACAAGTTTTGGACGCTCAGACACTAATTGTGGCAAAGACCAAAACGAAAATTATCCAGAAAGGGCTGAATTTTGGGGAAGAGAATGTCCCGAACAACCTTGGATAAAATTAGGCGAAGGATGTCGCAATGCTTTTATTGATATTGCTCCTCTTATCGAGGCAGGTCAGAAATACCTCAAATTCTTAAAAATCATTGATATATCTTTAGATTCTTTATTCTCTAACAATGATGATGGCTATGATGTAGATGGGGTGATTGCTTGCCCTGCGGAAGTCATTGCCGCTATCACTGGTGAAGGTAGAAACCCAATTACACAAGGGCGCAAAGAAGAAACCTTTAGATTTGATAGAAATTTTATTAATCTTGCACCTAATGCAGCAGCGCGTTTATCCGTTTTAGAAATAAAAGCATACCCCAATCCAAGCAGTCAAATAGTCAATTTGGAGTTAAGCGGTACAGATGACAATCAGTTTGAAATACAAGTCTTTAATACGGTGGGTGTGTTAGTAAAAGAAGAGTTGATAGATAAAAAAGCGAACAAAATCACCTTGGACATAGCAGGATATGGGGTAGGAATGTATATTATCAAAATTTCTTCTACCCATACCAATTATCAGCAGTCTATCAAAATTATAAAACAATAAAAAATCTTTAAGTCTATCTAAATTAGGCAAAATGAAAAAGCCACTGTTTGAATAACTATCAAATAGTGGCTTTTTCCCTCGATATATTATTGCTTTCTTGCGGCTATGATAGGTTTAAATGGTCCAAACTTGTGTTGGTATTCGGAGAAATCATCTGCAAAAGGAGCAAAAGGATAATCTATGGGCTTGCTTGCTACATTTCCCCAATCATTTTTGCTGACTGTATTGCGTACATCTGGGCGCGGCATACTATTTACATAAGCGGCAATATCCCAAGCGTCTTCGTCAGAAAGTAAGGGTCTGTCGTAGCTTGCTGCCCAAGGCATATTGGCTTTGATATAACCTGCAAAGCGCGAAATGCGATAAAGCCCTGCACCATTGTTATAACTATTTTTTCCCCATACAGGAGGATACTGATAGCCCGCTTTGTCCGTAGCAAGAACGCCACTTCCATCTCTTTGATGACAAGAAAAACACCTTATTTCATAAATTTCTTTCCCTCGCTCAGGATTAGCGGCTCTATCTAAGTAAGGCAATTCCCAAATGCCCGCTCCATAAGGGATTTCTCCTTTTTTGACATCTTTCCCCAACCAAGTTATGTAGGCAAGAATCGCCCTCATTTCTCTACTGGTAGTATCCAATGCCTTCCCATTCAAGCTACGTTGGAAACAGTCATTGACGCGTTTAGCAATAGTTTCTATCCCACCAGAGCGCGCCCGAAATTTGGGATAAGTAGAAGCAACCGCACTAAAATTATTTCCAAAAGGCTTTGTACCAGCATCTAAATGACAATTTTGACAATTCATGCCGTTACTCATGCTTGCTACCTTACCTCCTTTGCCCAAATACACTGCTGTATTGCTAATCAATGCCTTGCCATATCTAATAAGACTACCTAATTCATCTTGAGGAATTTGACTTTCATCGGGAGCTTGCCAGCTAACTTTTTTTGCCAGCTAAATAAGATTAAAAATATGACTATCAGACAGATAGGAACAAGTAAGACAAATAGATTGACCCAATAAAGTCTGTTGATGAGCTTCTTTATATCAAATTCTTGATTCATCTAAAAAACTACTTTACTTGCTTAAAACTTTACAAAATAAACATTTTCCATGCACTTGTTAGTAATTTCTATAAGTGATTTTTTACCTTTGCAAGTGATTTATCAAACAACGCCAAAAATATGCTCTCTGTAAATCACTTGCTTG
>JALOMS010000129.1 GCA_025455345.1 Thermoflexibacter sp.
GATTCAGGCAGGCAATAATGACGGGTGCTATACCGCAGGGCATTTGCAAGGTGATTTGAATAGTTTTATGCTTGTTTTTGATAAAGAAAGATTACTGATTGACGCAGGGCATAGCTGTTACCGCAACCTAATTCATGGCATAGAAAGCAGTACGCAAACGCACAACACTTGCACTTTTCTCCTTGAAAACGAATCACTTGGACTGCAAGAAGACCTTGCAAAAATCAAACTGTTGGAGCAAAAAAATGTACTACCGCGCCGCAAAATAGTCAATGGAAAACCTGAAAGTCCCATAGAAAGAGGCGGGAAAATAGTTCATTACGAGCGACTTGGGAATATTTCCTTAGTAGCTTCCGAAGTAGCAAACGCTTACGGCGCACCTATTCAGGAGTTCTTGCGCGTGTGGGTGCAAGTAGGCGCGCACCTGACCTTTGTGATTGACCGCATACAAGCAAGCGAACCTGTGAGGACGGTTTGGAATTGGTTGGTAAATAATCGCGATGAAAGAACTATTTGGGAACGCCAGAGTAACTTGCTTTCCATATACAGACACCAAGTAGGCATGAAACTTTTTAATGCCAATCAATTGACTACCAGTGGAGTAACTTATGCTTACGCACACGACGCTTATCACCCCGAACCCAACGAAAGAGGCGAAGGAAAAGCGGGAAGTGGCTTGCTTTTTAGGCATACCGACAAGGAAAAACAAAGAAAAGTCTTGGGAATCAATGTAATTGCCACAGATGAATTGGCTCTGATTGATGAATATAATTTTGAAGTCATTGATAATCAAAAGATAGTAAAAATTCAAATACCACAAGAGGAAATTTATTTGGAAATAGAAAGCCATTTCCCTTTAAATATAATATAAAATACTCAGAATCAAACATTAAAATAAGTGAAGTGGAAGAAAAATTTATAATAAAGTAAAAAGCTCACCCTATTAGTGGCTAAAAGCCCTAACAGTGGTTTTTAGGGTCTTCGTGGTTAAAAATTAATAAAATAAATAACTTACACCAATGAATATCAAATATTTAGTTATTCTTTTTTTCATTCTTCTCTTTACCAATGCTTGCATTTCTTCAAAACCAAAAGAAAAGCCAATGTTACTATTCTTACTCATTGGGCAGTCTAACATGGCAGGAAGGGGAGCAGTAGAATCACAAGACCAAAAAGTTCATAATCAGATATTTGTGTTAGACAAAAACGACCAGATAGTACCTGCCAAAGAGCCTTTGCATTTTGATAAACCTTCGGCAGGCGTGGGGCTTGGTTTTTCATTTGCCAAAAACTTGATAAACGAATATTCAAATATACAAATCTGCCTCATTCCCTGTGCCGTAGGCGGTTCGCCAATTGACGCATGGAAAGCAGGAGTTTATTACGAACCAACGAAAACTTACCCTTATGACGAAGCAGTACGCAGGACAAAATTGGCAATGCAAAAAGGCAAGTTAGCTGGAATCTTGTGGCACCAAGGCGAGTCAGATAGCAAAGCGGAATTAGCAGATAAATATGAAGAGAAATTATTATATCTCATTGATAATCTGCGAAATGACTTGGAGAATAAGACCGTTCCTTTTGTAGTAGGAACATTAGGGGACTTTTTAACCAAAAGAAATGAATTTGCCCAAAATATCAACCAGCAGATTACACAACTACCTGAAAAAGTGAACAATAGCTATATCGTTTTTACCAAAGACTTGAAGGACAAAGGCGACTCTTTACACTTTGATAGCCCCTCGTATCGCGAATTAGGACGGCGTTATGCCAAAGTTTTTATAGAAAATAAATTGATTATAAAGTAATGAAAATCAAAGGAATAGACCATGCGGCAGTTGCCGCCGAAGATGTAGAAAAATTAGCAGACTGGTACTGCGAAATATTAGGATATGAAAAATTTTTTAAGCACCCCAAGCCCGTTTGGTTACTAAAAGCTCCTGACGGCACACTCTTGGAAATTATGCCCAAAGACGATACGCCCAAACCCATGCGAACTACTTGGACGGCAGGTTGGTCGCATATTGCATTAAGAGTAGAAGACCTTGATGAATTTATTAACTATTTGGATACCAAAGGAATACAATGGGGAAACGAAATCATCAATGCGATTGGTGGTGGTCGTGTGCGAAACTTTTATGACCCAGAAGGAAATATGTTACAAATTTTACAAAGATAAACTATAAAAAATAATGAAAGCGGCTTATTATACTGGAAATCAACAATTTGAAATTAAGGAATCTGCCATTTTACCCCTTTCCCCAGAGGAAGTGAGGGTGAAAGTTGCCTTTTGTGGCGTGTGCGGTACAGACGTACATATTTATCATGGAGCTATGGCGCACCGCCTCAGCCTTCCGCAAGTGATTGGGCATGAGGCGAGTGGCGTGGTAGAGGCAGTCGGTAGCAACGTGCAAAACGTAAAAATTGGCGATAGAGTAACGGTGCGCCCCCTGAAAGTAGGCGAAGTTCACCCTTCGGACAATGGATTTTCTCATATTGGCAAAAACCTCAAATTTATTGGCATAGATACCGCAGGCGGAATGCAGGCGTATTGGAATGTACCAGCCTATACACTACACCAACTTCCTGAAAATGTGCCTCTTGACTTGGGAGCAATGTGCGAACCTTTGGCAGTAGCGTGTCATGACGTGCGCTTGGGAAGAGTGAAAGCAGGAGAAAATGTAGTGGTGATTGGTGGAGGTCCTATTGGCATTCTGATTGCGCTGGTGGCAAAGGAAAAAGGCGCAAAAGTCTTGATTTCCGAACCCAACGAAAGTAGGATTGTTTTGTGTGAAAAACTTGGTTTTCAAGTAATTAACCCAATCAAAGACGACTTAGAAAAAGCAGTGGAAACTTTCACACAGGGAGCAATGGCAGATGTGGTTTTTGAAGTATCAGGCGTACAAGCGGGCGTGAAGGCAATGACGCAACTCCCACGTGTGCGTGGGCGTGTGGTCATGGTCGCTATTCACGCAGAACCGCGCCAAGTAGATTTGTTCCGCTTTTTTTGGCGAGAAATAGAAATGATAGGCGCAAGGGTTTACGAACCCCAAGACTTTGAGGAGGCGATACAACTGATTGGTTCAGAGAAACTTCCTCTGCAAAAACTAATTACCCAAGTAGCACCATTGGAACAAGTGCAGTCCATTTTTGAAACCATAGACAAAAACCCTGCGGGCATGAAGTATTTACTGGATTGCAGGTAGGTTTTTAATAAAACTAATTTTATATGAAATTGAAAATCAATATTTTAATATTACTCTTTTTTACCTCCATCTCTATTTTTGCCCAATCATTCACTTTGGTTGGTGAGCAGACACAAGCAAAGATTTTTATTTCTACGCAAGAGCCTGATTATGTGAGGCTTGCAGTAGAAGATTTGGTGAGTGATGTAGAGAAAATTACGGGCAGAAAGCTATTGATTACCAATAAAATAGCAGATTGTAAGGGAAACTGCGTAGTCGTAGGTAGCCAAAATATACCTTCCTCCCAAAAAGTCATTCAAAAAATTGCGCCCTCTTTTGCCAAGTTTTTGGCTGGTAAATGGGAAGCATATCTCATTCAATCTTTTAATAATCAATTGGTTATTAGCGGAAGTGATGAGCGCGGAACAATGTTCGGATTGTATCATTTCATAGAGGAATATTTGGGGATTGACCCTATGTATTTCTGGTCTGATTTGCCTCCCCCAAAGCAAACTCAATTATCTTGGGCAAAAATAGACCTGCGCCAAGATGTCCCAACTTTTAAATTTCGTGGCTGTTTCATCAATGACGAAGACTTGCTTACGGAATGGATAGAAAGTGGGAAAAAGCGGGACATTGACTATCCTTTTTATAGTCAAGTAGTTGCACCAGAAGCAATGCGCCAAGTGGCAGAGGCTTTGGTGCGTTTGCGCTACAATTTGCTTATTCCTGCGAGTTTTGTGGACATTCGCCAACCCGCAGAGGCGGCTTTGGTGCAAGAGGCAAGTCGGAGAGGTTTGTTCGTTTCCATGCACCATGTAGAGCCTTTGGGCGTGAGTGCCTTCACTTATTTTAATTATTGGAAAGAGAAAGGAAAAAGCCCCTTGTTTTCTTTTTTTAGCAATCGTGCTCAATTAGAGGAAGTTTGGAAAACGTATGTAGGTGAGTGGGCAAAATACCCTAATGTGATTTGGCAAGTGGGCTTGCGAGGCATTGCTGACCGCCCCATGTGGATGGCAGACCCCAATACCCCACAAACTGACGCAGATAGGGGTAAGCTAATTTCGGACGCTATGCAATGGCAGGTAGATTTGATTAAAAAAGTGAGTAAGGATAAAAAGCCATTGATAACCACTACTTTATGGGCAGAAGGCTCCACGCTAAACCAAGCAGGATACCTAAAAATTCCCCAAGAAGTCATCACTATTTTTGCAGATAATAGCCCTGGCTGGCGTATGCAAAAGGATTTTTGGGAAATGCCAAGAGAAAAAAATAAGCTATACGGTATTTATTATCACCACCAACTTTGGGGTTCGGGTCCTCACTTGGCGCAAGCTGTGCCTCCCAAGCAAACTTACAAAGTTTTGCAAGACGCTGTAAATAAGGGAGATACTGTGTATGCGATTTTAAACATCTCTAATGTTCGCGAGTTTCAATTGGGCTTAAACGCCTCTGCCAAAATGCTTTACAGTTTTAAAAATTACAATACTGAAAATGCGATTCTGAATTGGGCAGAAAAAAGATTTAGGAATGGAAAAGCAGTGGCAAAAGCATATCAGGCTTATTTTGAGGCATTTGAACTGCACGAAGAGCGTAAAGTGCCTTTCCTCTTAGACGGGCAAATGAGAATATTTTGCTTAGAATTTTTGCAAGAACTCAAACTGCAATTCACTGATTCTGTTGCCTATCAAAAAAGACAATTGGCAAAAAAAGAAGCGGAAGGCAAGGATAGCTTTTGGGCAAGCATTGGAGATATGTCGCCACGACCGAGAACGACTTTTGCTCTTTTACAAGGTTTAGCAAGGCAGAAAGATAAGCACTTGGAAACACAAATGCTTGTTTATGAGGCAATCAAAGGGCAAAATAAGTATGAAACGGACTTGCTCAATGCAAATTTGCTTGCCCATTTGGAGGTCATGCTGGGCATGGAAAAGACATTGGAAGGGATTATTTTAGCAAAAATAGCCGCAGAAAGTAACCTAAAAATACAGGTGCAAAAGCATTTGGCGGAGGCAACTGTTGCGCTGGCGCAGGTGCAAGAAGCAAAGCGGTTAGGGACTATTTCTGAAAAATGGAAATATTGGTACAGAGGAGATAAGAAAATGAATGTCAGTGATTTAGAAAAAAAATTAGAAGAAGTGATGAATTTAGTAAAATAAAAAATTATTCTTCTTGATTCAATCTTTGGTTAATTCTATCTTTTGCTTTGGTTAGTTCACTGATAATTAGCTTTTTATGTTCTGATGTATAGCGACTTTCAGGCAAAAAAATACTTAAAGAGGCGATGACATTCCCATTTTTTTTGATAGGAACGCCAATCCCTACAATGTGCTTGGTGGAAAGGGTGAAAGCGATTTCGTTTTGGCGAATTTCTGCTAAGGCTTTCATCAAGTCTTCTTTGGTTTGGGTGCCTTGCCAAATATGGGTAGGTGGCAAACCTACGCTTTGGATTAGATTTTCTAATTCTTTGACAGATAGAAAAGCGATAAGCAAACGACCTGTTGCTGTGGGATAAATATCTGATTCTGTGCGGGAACGAACCAATAAATCTTGGTCGCTTTGTACGGCGTGGAGCAAATAACGCTTGTTGTTTCGCAAGATTCCCAAGAGGCTATTTTCGTTTACTTTGCGCGTGAGGTCTTCCATGACATCTTTGGCGGCTAAGATAAGATTCTGATTATAAG
This sequence comes from Thermoflexibacter sp., assembly GCA_025455345.1. Classification (GTDB taxonomy): domain Bacteria; phylum Bacteroidota; class Bacteroidia; order Cytophagales; family Thermoflexibacteraceae; genus Thermoflexibacter. Next base: position 5,870 of record JALOMS010000129.1, read on the forward strand.
CAAGATTGCCCGTGAGGTGATAGGCATTTGCGCCAAGTCGGTAGCCTTGCTTGCGCCCCAAATGTTCCAAGTAATGCTTGGAAACTAAGGTTTTCACAATATTGGCGGTAGTGGGCTGGTGCAACCCTACTGCGGTAGCAATTTCGCTCAGAGAAACAGGTTCGTTAGCTTGTTTGCTCACATATTCTAAGATTTCCAAAGCACGTACAACTACTTGAATCATAATAGATTAAATATAAGAATAAGGTATTTAACATGACTCATTTTTTGATTGGTTTTTATCAAAAAGTCATTATACAATAATTTAGGACTTTCGCTTTGCGAGTGTTGCACACCGCGTTCAACACGCCGTAAAGGCGATTTTCACTATTGCACGTGTTGAACCCGCAGTGGAACTGGTGCGGTACTAAACGAAAGCCTTATAATTATAAAGCAATTTTTTTTAAAATTCAACTATATTGAATAAAACTTATGAAAATTTTAGATTTTTTTAATTTAGAAGGCAAAGTTGCCTTAGTAACAGGCTGTAAGAGAGGCATTGGCAAGGCAATGGCGATAGGACTTGCACAGGCAGGCGCAGACATTATTGGCGTTTCAGCTTCTTTGGAACTTACTGATAGTGAGGTAGAAAAGGAAGTAAAATCCTTGGGCAGAAAGTTTTATGCTTATCAGTGCGACTTCAAAAAAAGGGCAGACTTGTATGATTTTATTGGAAAAGTAAAAAAAGAATGTCCAAAAGTGGATATTTTGATAAACAATGCAGGGAATATTTTGCGAAAACCTGCGGCAGAACACCCCGATGAGTTTTGGGACGAAATCATGGAGATTAACCTCAATTCGCAGTTTATTTTAGCAAGGGAATTTGGTAAGGAAATGATAGAAAAAGGGAGTGGAAAAATCATTTTTACAGCTTCTTTGCTTACTTTCCAAGGGGGAATTAACGTACCAAGCTATGCCGCAAGCAAGGCTGGGATAGGCTCTTTGGTGAAGGCACTTGCCAACGAATGGGCAAGCAAGGGCGTGAATGTCAATGCGATAGCCCTGGTTATATCGCTACGGACAATACAGCCGCACTTCGCGCTGACCCCGTCCGCAACCCAAGTATTCTATCACGGATTCCCGCAGGGCGTTGGGGAGAGGCAGAAGACTTGGCAGGAGCGGTCGTATTTTTGGCTTCACGCGCCTCTGACTATGTGCATGGTACTATTCTGACCGTAGATGGCGGCTGGATGGGAAGGTAAGATTTGGAATTTAAACATAAGAAATGAAACATTTTAAGTAAAATTTCGTTAAAAAATACATTAAGTTATTCATAAATCTTTACAAGCAATAGACTATGCCTATCTTGTAGAGATTTATTTTTGCATACACTTTTTTTGCGTCTATTAAAATGAAAATGACTTACAAAATATTTATTGCACTATTTATTTACTGTATTTATCTTACACCTTTCGCTTTTTCCCAAACACCTCAGAAGATTGATAGCCTTAAAAAGGTACTTTCGAGCAGTAAAGAAGACTCAAACAAAGTAATTACACTTGCCGCTCTTGCCAGATTTTATCGCTTTTCTCAAACAGATACCGCAGAAATCTTGGCAACGCAAGGGCTTCGCTTGGCAGAGAAAATAAGATTTCTAAGAGGACAAGGCAGTTGTCTTAACCATTTAGGAGTATGTGCCTATGCGCGTAGCAATTATCAAAAAGCCTTAGATTATCACCTCAAAGGGCTTGCGATTAGGCAGAAAATCAATGACAAAGACGGCATGGCTGGTAGTATGAACAATATTGGCAATGTTTATAAAGAAATGGGTGATTTGACCAAGGCGTTGGAATACTATCAGAAAACCTTAAAAATAGATAGAGAAAATGCAAATAGAGATAATGTACCCCATGATTTAATCAATATCTCTACTGTTTGTTCGGAACAAGGTAATTACAGCATTGCCTTAGAAAGTCTTTTAGAAAGCAAAACCTTATTTACACAAAATAATGATACAGAAGGACTTGGCTTAGCCCATAACAATATGGGTATCATTTATCAAAGGTTAGGTGATGAACCAAATGCGCTTAAAAACTATGAAGAAGCACTCAAAAATTTTGAAAAAGTAGGCTATGAAAGGGGGCAAAGTGAGGCTCTCATCAATATAGGTACCATCTATCAAGACCAAAAAAACTATACGCAGAGTCTGAGTTACTACCAAAAAGCCCTTTCTCATGCTCAAATGGCAAATTCAAAATACACCATTGCCCTCATCAAAGGGAATATAAGTTCTGTTTTTAGTCTTTTAGGGAGATACCAAGAAGCGGAACAGCACATTAAAGAGGCGATTATTTTGAGTAAAGAAATAGGAAGTTTGCAATTAGAAGCAAATAACTATTTCATATTGGCAGAGTTATTTGAAAAACAAGGCGACTATGAGCAAGCATTGACTTATGCCAAGCGCAGTGAAACCATTAATCAAAATGCAGAAAAAAGAGAAAATACGCCTAAGATTTTATACCTAATCGCAAAAATATACGCACAGAAAAAAGATTTCTCAAAGGCATATTCTTATTTTGAATTGGCGAAAGCAAGAGAAGATAGCATACTAAGTTTGGAAAAGCAGAAAATGATTGCCAATGTGGAATCTAAATACCAAATAGCGCAAAGACAAACCAAGATAGAACTCTTAGAAAAAGAACAACTCATTCAAAAACAGGAACTTGAAAATTCTGTTTGGCAAAATTCTTTTTATATTACTATTTCTGTTTTTTTGACTTTTTCTTTAATTGCCTTGTTCTTTTATCTCAGAAAAAAAGAAAAAACTAACCGACTTCTGCAAAGGCAAAATGAGGCAATTCAGAAGCGTAATGAAGAAATTAATGCACAGCGCGAGGCAATTTCCATTCAAAAAGATGAACTGCACCAACAAGCAGAAATGCTTACAGACCTCAATCGCGCAAAGGAAAAATTGTTCTCTATCATTGCCCACGACCTACGCGCACCACTTAATAGCCTTAAAGGAATGATGGAGATTTTTCTCTTAGATGCCGCAGAAACAAACATGGGAAATAAGGTCATTTTAGAAAAACTGAAAAGAGATTTAGAAAGTAACCACTTGCTTTTGAATAACTTACTGAACTGGTCTTATAATCAAAGTAATGGTATCCAAACCAAGAAAACTAAATTCCCTATTGCCAAAATAGTAGAAGAAAAAGTAGCACTTTTCAAAGACATTTACCAAAGCAAAGACGTAACCTTGCACAGTACCATTCCTGCTGATATGGTCGTTTTTGCAGATGAAAACCAAGTAAAAATAGTAATACACAACCTGTTAAGCAATGCTGTCAAATTTACAACCAAAGGCGGAACAGTTATCATCAATACTGTAAATCAAGGAGAATATACAAAAATAAGTATACAAGATACAGGAATTGGTATGAGTAAGGAAGAAGTGAGTAAGCTTTTTGATAATAGAATTATTTTTTCTAAAAGAGGTACTCAAAATGAGAAAGGAACAGGATTAGGGCTTTTGCTTTGTAAGGATTTTATTGATAATCAAGGAGGTAAGATTTGGGTAGAAAGTGAGGAAGGGAAGGGTAGCACTTTCTTTTTTACATTGGAAAAATAAATGCTCGCTTTGATTAGGCTTTTGATTTTTAATAGTTGCTTGGCACATTTTTAATACGTTTCTGCTATATCTGTTCACATCTTATCTATAAATTTCTCAAATCATCTTTATCATACACCCAAAAAAGTCATGAAATACATCAGTTTGCTTATTGTTTATTTCTTTATTTCCACTGTTTGCTTTGCCCAAAATCCTAATACGCTGAGTAAGGCAGAAAAAAAAGAAGGCTGGAAGCTATTATTTGATGGTAAATCGCTAAAAGGCTGGCACAATTACCTGAAAAAAGACGTTTCTGCAAAATGGAAAATAGAAAATGAAGCCTTGTTTTTAAGTGAGG
>JALOMS010000753.1 GCA_025455345.1 Thermoflexibacter sp.
CAACAATTAACAACTAACTATTTTTATTTTAACCATAAACCGTCTAAAATTATGGATTTAAAAACTTTTCTTTGGCAGTCCAATCTTGCCCTGCTTTTGCTCTATGCCGTTTATTGGCTGTTCCTTCGCAGAGATACCTTTTTCCGTTGGAATCGATTTTACTTGCTTCTTGCGGTGGTCTTTGCCCTTGCTTTCCCGTTTTTGCCTGTACCTATGTTGTTCCAAGAAGCCGTTCCAGAAGACCAAGTGCTGCTCTTTTTTGGGGAAGAAACGCCTGTTTATCAAGTAGATAAAGTAGAAACTATTGCCCACTCCCCTACTCTACTCACTTGGAAAAATGCCTTGCTTGCTGTCTATGCCTTGGGAGTTTTGTTTTTCTTTATTCGCTTGATTATCAATGTTTTTAAGATTGCTAAATTAATATTCCCTCTTTCGTGTGTTTTCACACGAAAGGCTATCGCCCAAGGTTATTTCATTGTCCAAACGCCACCGCAAACGCCTATTTTCTCTTTTTTGAATATCCTATTTTGGAATGAAAATCCAAGTATTTCTGAAACGGAAAAGGCGAAAATCTTGGCGCACGAACTTGTACACATTCGCCAATGGCATAGCTTAGACGTGCTTTTTGTGGAAATCGTTGCTGTACTTTTCTGGTGCAATCCTATTGTATGGGCATATAAAAAATCGCTACAAAGCATACACGAATACTTGGCAGATACAAAGGTTTTGGAAAAGGAAACCTCCAAAACGGAATACGCTAACTTGCTGGTTTCCCAATTCTTACAAACAGATACACTTTATTTAACGAACTCTTTTTTCAATAAATCACTCTTAAAAAACAGAATTATTATGCTTTACAGAAGAAAATCTACACGCAAAGCACTGGCGAAGTTTGCCTTTGCCTTGCCTATCTTGGCGGTGTGCCTCTTGCTTGCCGCTTGCACCAAAGAGTTGAATAATTTGCAGGTTGCTTCTTTTAACTTTGGGCAAGGTTTTGATTTACAAGATAAATACGTGGCAAAGGATAAAAAGGAAATTCTCTTGGACTTGGAAGATGAAACTACTTATATGACCCGCTTGGCAAATGGAAGAAATAATTTTCAAGGCATTACTATTGAGCTATACAACTCTGATAATGAGCAGGTAGCTACAAGCTATGTAAATCAAAGACACTTCCCAGGTTGGACATACAAAAGTAAAAAAGCAGGAAAATATCGCTTGCTTATCAAGATGAATGAAAATGCAGAAAAAGGAACTTTGGTGGGTGTGGCGAAGAGAGTAGTAATTGTACCACCCAAAGACAGAGTCATGGCTGAATACAGTGGTTTAGCAGAAAGTACATTTTGGACTATGCAAATGATAGGAAATACAAATTATAGATTCATCATCAACAATAAAAACGTAAACTTAGAAGATGTTTCTATTTTTGTAGAAAATGCTGATAAAAAAGAATTGCCTGTAAAAGTTCTTCTTGGCGAAAAAGGAATGAAAATGTGGGATTTTACTACTGAAAAAGAGGGTTGGTATAGAGTTATCTTTCAAGTAAAAGGTAAACTTTCAGAAGGAGTTAAACTGGACATTACTCTAAAAGATGGCAACTTAAATCTTAACACCAATAAGTCTGAAAAATCTCCTTTTTCTAGTCTTAAAGAATACGATATTCCTGCGAATAAAGAATCAGAATTTACTATGGTGCTGAATAAAAATATTACCTATGAGTTTAAGGTGATTAAAGGGGAAGCAGAAATTTACATTGTGAGTAAAGATGGGAAAAAGTCTTTTGTTTCCTCTAATAATTTATTGTTAGTCAAAGGTTTAAGTGAAGCAGGGATTTACAATATACGCCTAAAATCTAAGGGTAACACAGATGCAAAAGTTACTTTTGCAGTGGTGGTGGAATAGTCGAAATGATAGTTCTTGAAAAGTGTTGATAGCATTTTTGAAAATCCTCAAAGATGTAATCTTTTCATCAACACTTTTTTGATAATTACCGTATTTATTCTGAATATTTTAGCGATTAGATTTCCTCAAATACTTGTACCAAATCTATTTCCAAATCAGGGAAAAGTGTAGGATAAATCAGGTCATCTTCCACATATATTTTTTCCATTTGGTATTGTTCGTTTTGCAACAAAAACTTCTCCACTACTTTTTCTGCGGGAAAAACTATCCAATACTCATGCACTCCATTTTCTTGGTAGAGTTGAAATTTATCTCTCAAATCGGTCTTAGAGTTGCTTTCTGATAAGATTTCTATGATTAAATCGGGCGCACCTAAGCAACCCTTTTGGTCTATTTTACTCTTGTCGCAAATAATAGAAAGGTCGGGTTGTACCACCGTATAGATGTCTTTGTCAGCAACAGCAGACTTGGTATAATTATACAAACGCACATCAAAAGGAGCGGCAAAAACCTTGCATGGCGATTTCTTTGCTTTGAAATAGCCCTTGAAATAAGTGCTTAATTCTATACTAATTTCTTGATGAAAAGAAGTAGGTGCTGCCATCTGTTTGATGTAGCCCTTGATGAGTTCTATGCGCTCAGTCAGTTTCCAAGAAAGGTAATCCGC
>JALOMS010000130.1 GCA_025455345.1 Thermoflexibacter sp.
CATCTTTTTAAAGATTTTTTAAAAAACAAGGAAATTTATCTTGAAAACACTATTTATTGGCAAACAATAATAGATAAGATACTTTTGCCTCACCAAATTGAAACAGAGATTTGGTTAGAAACTTCATTTGCCAATGGAGAACCTTTTTTAGATGGCAATCCTATTTTTCATTTTATCGTAAAAAAGCAAAAAAAAGCAGTACGAATTATTCAAGAGGAAATAGAAAATAATAAAGTGGCGATTACTGCGTGGATAAATAATACAGAATTTGACGAAATAGAAATCAACGAGTTAGTAATTTCTTTGCAACTATCAGAAGAAAGCAAAAAAATTGCACTTGATTTGATAAAAACGTGGATAGTAAATGATGAAACAGTAAAAAACACCAAGTTAAAAATCAAAGAAATTCGCCTATCTGCCGAAGAAGTTCTGCTTCATTAATAAACTACGATACTAAAATTTTGACTTCCTAAATTTTTAATCTACTCCTAAAAGGTACGCCTTGATTGCAACTGCAAAAGCACTACTTAGAACTATGAATATTTAAAATATATACGAAAACGAATAAAGAGATGCGATTTTTGTTTTTATTAGTCATAACTTATGGGAATTTATTTGCTTCTACAAATGATACATTGTATAACAAAGAACCTTTCTTAATATATTTTAATGCAAATGATACAAGTATGCATTTTAAGGATAGAAATAATGATTTTCATTTTTATGAAAAAAATACTTTTTTAAGTGGAATTGTTTCTTTCCGAGGATTGAAGCCATACCCCCTTTTGCCTGATTTAATAGATTCTTATGATGATGTGTTTTATTTTACATTTTGGGATATGATTTCTCTTCATGGGGTGGATTATCATATAAAATATATTTTTAAATATGACAGGCAAAATAAACAGTTTGGTTATATACCTTTTAGTGACCATGATTCAGATAGTAATTGTGGTATTTATGATTATTCTATGTCAATAACGGGAGCGAAATATGAAGAAGGTATAAAAATTATTCGGCGAAGAAATAAAACATATTTAAGAATAGTCTTGCTTATATATTCATTGGAGAAAAATAAGCCTCAAAAAATAAAAAAAATATATGTTGAAGATAAACTTGGCGAGCAATCATATTACAAAGGATATTATTTTAAATTAATTTTTATCAAGCATAGGAGTCATTTCCAAGTAAATCCTTATGTCAGATAACTTCGTTCATTGTTGATATTATAAAACGCACCAACAATGTGAGAGATTTCTTGGATATAGACACAAAATATCATATTCATAAAGAAGAGTACTCTCTTTTCCAAATATTTAGATTTATCTCTGCACTAATGCCAATATTTACCCTGCCAAAATAAGAGCTTCAAACCTTCTAAAAGTTTGAAGCTCTTTCGTAAATTATTATTTCTTCCAAACTCCACCTATGCCATTCTCCCAGAGCAACTTATTGAAGGCAGGGAGGTCTTTTTCCAAGATTTCTGTGCCTCTGCTTTTCAGCGTTGCCCATTCTGTTTCTAACTCTTTTTTCCTGTCCAAAGAGGGTTGGTTTACTTGTGGAATTTCGCTTTCTGTGGCATTGATGAGGAATAAGTAATTGGCTGTGAACTTATTAGGGAAGTTTTCCACGTCATCATACGCCTTAGACCTGCGCTGTACCATGTCCTCGTCCCAAGCAGTGATTTTTTTCAGTAATGCTTCGCCTTCGGTTTTCACTTTTTCGTTGGAAACACTCGCCAAAAGTTGGGAAATTTGCTCCTTTTTGGTAAAAATTTCATTCACCATATTGTGCATGGCAATCGCATTATTTTCCATTTCCATCATCACTTCGTGGTATTGCTTGTAGATTTCCGCACTGATGTTATAAAGTGGATTGGGCAGTATTTCCGCATTTGCAACTGCTTGTTGGTCTGCGTATTTGAGGGTGAAAGTATATTTGGCAGGGTTTGCTTTGTGTCCTGAAAAACTACTTTCTATATACACATTAGGCACACCTTTCATGGTAGGGTAGCGCATATCCCACACAAAGCGGTTTAGCCCTTTTTTCTTGGAAAGCGTAGGGTCGCGGCGCGGCGCACTGTCCCAACTTTTGTAAGTAGGGTCGCTTTTAGAGCTAAATGTCCTGACGATGTTGCCGTTTGCGTCTTTGATTTCTAAGGTAAGTGTTTCTTCTGCTTTTAGTTCAGGCAATTGGTAGTAAAGCACTATGCCGTTGGCGGGATTTACGCCTTCGAGTTCGCCCATGCCGTTAAAGTCCTCATCTGTGCGGTTCAAGGCACTTCCTCCGTTTGCATAATACGCATTTTCAGGCTGATAGAGTTTGAAAGCGGCATTGTCTTTTCCGTATTGTCTTATCAAACCTAAGTCGTCCAATACCCAAAAAGAACGCCCAGAAGTAGCGGCAATCAAATCTCCTTGGTGTACTTTCAAGTCTGTGATAGGCGTGATTGGCAGGTTCAACTGAAATTCTGACCAATCTTTTCCACCATTCCAAGAGATATAAACGCCTAATTCCGTTCCTGCAAAAAGCAAATCTTTCCTTTCTTGGTCTTCTCTCACCACCCTTGTAAAGGCATTATTGGCGATTCCGTTCACTATTTTTGTCCAAGTTTGCCCGTAATCTGTGGTTTTGTAAATTGCAGGGCTGTGGTCGTTGAACTTGTAGCACGTGGTAGCTATGTAAGCAGTTGCTTTGTCGTGTGGAGAAACCTCAATTGCATTAATCAGACATTCTGCTAATCCTGTGGGAGTTACGTTTTTCCAAGTTTTGCCACCGTCTTTGGTGAGGTGTACTAAACCGTCATCACTGCCCACCCAAAGCACTCCTTTTTCGTGAGGCGATTCTATCACGTAACTGATGGTGCCGTAGTTTTCTGCGCCCACCGCTTCGTTGGTATAGGGAACGCCGCCCTTGCCTTGTTTTGCTTTTTCGTTGCGGGTAAGGTCAGGGGAAACTTCTGCCCAATTTTTGCCCATGTCAGTTGTTTTTAACAAGACTTGTGCGGCATGATAAAAGGCATTAGGCTCGTGCTTAGACCAGATAATAGGCGCGTTCCAATTGTAGCGATATTTGCAGTCTTTTGCGTCCCTGCCCAAGTATTGGATAGGCGCAGTCATAATGTTGGTGCTTGCCTTTGCTTTGTTGTCCAAGACCTCAATTGTGCCTTGGTAACTGCCCCCCAAAACATAGCGCGGGTCGTCAGGATTGAATGCTAAAAATGCACTTTCGCCCCCTGCCGAAGCCGCCCAACTTGCCGTAGAAATGCTACTTCTACCCAATTCTCTACTGCTAATCACTACGGAAGTATTGTCTTGTTGTCCTCCGTAAATGCGGTAAGGAAACTGATTATCCGTATTGATTCTGTAAAACTGCGCCGTAGGCATATTGCGTTGCGAACTCCAAGATTTGCCAAAGTTGAAAGTGATAGACGCACCTCCATCATTGGCAATCACCATATTATTAGAGTTTTTGGGGTTAATCCAGAGATCGTGGTAGTCGCCATGCGTGTCGTAATACATGGTTTCAAACGTCTTACCACCGTCCATAGAGCGCAAAGCGGGCGCACTTAGCACATACACTGTATTTTCGTTGAGTGGGTCAATGAACAACTCTATGTAGTACCACGCCCTTTGCACCAAGCGGTGGTCGTTGTTTACCAAAGACCAACTTTCCCCTCCATTGTTAGAAACAAACAAACCTTTGTTGTCTTTGTAAGAATCGCTTTCTATGAGCGCATAGACTTTTTCGGAGTTGGAACGGCAAACGGCAATTGCCATTTTCCCCATTTCTTTGGGAAGTCCGTTGCTTAGTCTTGTCCAAGTTTCGCCTCCGTCTGTGCTTTTGTGCAAGCCACTTCCTGCGCCTCCGCTAATCACCTGCCAAGGCAAGCGACCATATTCATTCATTGCGGCGTACAAAATGCGTGGATTGTTCATGTCCATAGAGAGTTCCACGCAACCCGTTTTGTCGTCTATGTACAATACATTTTTCCAAGTAGTGCCACCGTCAGTAGATTTGTAAATGCCTCTTTCTTTGGATTTTGAGTACAAAGCACCTTGCGCCGCCACATACACCACGTTAGGGTCTTTGGGGTGAATGACGATTCGCGCAATGTGTTGGGTGAGGTCTAAACCCATTTTTTTCCAAGTTTTTCCTGCGTCTGTGGACTTGTAAACACCATCGCCATGGTGCGTCATCACGCCTCTGACTGCGTGTTCGCCCATGCCCACATAGACCACGTTGGGGTCGCTTTCTGCCACAGCCACTGCCCCGACCGACCCCGTTTTGAAGTAGCCATCGGAAATATTATTCCAGTGAATCCCCATGTCCTCGGTTTTCCACAAGCCGCCGCCCGTAGTTCCCATGTAATAGGTGTAAGGGTCGCCCACTACGCCCGAAGCGGTTACTGACCTGCCCCCGCGAAAGGGACCAATATTGCGCCACTTGACCGTTTTGAAATAGGCATTGAGGTCGGAAGGATTTTCTTTCTTGTCTTGGGCGTGGACAGCACAAGCACAAACGAACAAAATAAGTGAGAAAAGTAGTTTTTTCTGCATAGTTTTTTTGATAATTTGAGTATAAAATGGTTATAAAATACTGATAAACAGTTGTTTAATTTATAAAATTAGATTTTCTTTACAATATCTAAAAAAATGTGAATGAAGTGATGAGGGAAATGATTTATTTTTGAAGTGAGAAGTTTTGGCAATGGTTAGGAAAATTTGAGGATAGGTTTCTTTTGATAAACTACTACCTACCCATGTCCGATATTCTCGTTGGTCATAAGATAAACGAGGGTACAAACCATGACATACAAATACGACCAACTCAACCGCATTAAGGAAACACAGGCATGGGCATTCAGTAACAATGTTTGGACTGCTCAAGGCAACCGCTACAAAGAAGGCTTTTCTTATGATGGCAATGGTAACATCATGACCCTCAAACGCTACAACCAAGCAGGAGGGACAAATCCAATAGATAACTTAACATATTCTTACAGCATTACCCAAAATAACAGGCTCAATGCTGTGGCTGATGCAGGAAACGCAATAGAAGGTTTGAAAGGTGGTTCTAATTATAGCTATGATGACATAGGCAACCTTACCTCAGATGCAGAAGGAGAGGTAACAAGTATCAAATGGACAGTGTATGGCAAAATAGAAGAAGTAAATAAAGTAGGTAATAAAACCATCAAATATCGCTATGATGGTACAGGAAACAGGGCAGTGAAGATGTTTTATGAGGCAAATGTCTTAAAGAAAACCACTTATTACTTCCGAGATGCCTCTGGCAATGTGATGGGGATTTATGAGCAAGCGGCAAGCCAGACAGAACAAACCCTCATAGAGCAACCTATCTATGGTAGCTCTCGTATAGGTATCTATAAAGCACCTGAAGGAGGAAGCGTACAATTCAAGATTACACTGGGCTACAAACAGTACGAATTATCGAACCATTTGGCAAACACCTTAGTTACTATCTCTGATAACAAAGTAGGAGTAAGCACTGATACTGACAATAAGGCAGACTTCTACCAAGCTACCGTCCTCTCCGCTACTGACTACTACGCCTTCGGGATGAGCATGAAGGAGCGTAGCTGGCAAAGTGAAAGTTATCGATATGGGTTTAATGGGAAGGAGAAGGATAAAGATTTTGGGGAGGAAACAACTGACTTTGGGGCGAGGCTGATGAATAGTAAGATAGGCAGGTGGATGGCGGTAGACCCATTATTTAGGAAGTATCCTGAATTAAGTCCTTATAACTTTGTAGCAGATAATCCTCTAAATGCCATTGACCCTGATGGGAGAAAAATATTATTTGTGAATGGGTATTATAATACTGGATGGTTGAGTGGGCTTGCTGGAAGTGTAGGATTAAAAGATTATTGGGGTGAAAAATTTGTTAAGAGTGCAGGAATGTATTTAGAAAATACTGAAAAATTTAAAAGGGAATTCATAGATGGACGAGGAAAATGGAACTCAACAGGAGAGGAAAGATTTGATGCTGGTTATGAATATGCAAAAGCCAATTACGCAAGTATCACAAATGGAATATTTGACGCAAAGGGAGTACAAATAGAAACAATAAAAGTAGTTTCTCATAGTATGGGAGGAGCATATTCAGAAGGAATGATTAAATATTTAGAGGAAAAGGGAGTGAATGTGGAAAAAGTTGTTCATTTGTCTCCTGCAGACCCAAGCGGATTTACAGCAAGTCCCAATCCAATGACATTGCAGATAAATTTAGAATTCGATATAGTTTTGGGATATAAAAATTTTTTTGAAGTGGACAAGATAGAAGGAGTTGATGCCTATGGAGATGTAAAAACAGAAAAAAATGTCATTGTTGATTTGTTTCAAAGCCACATGGCTACGAAGTGTGAGGGTTGTGGTGCTATGTTAGGGATGAGTGGAGCAGTATTTGAATGGGGAATGGTCAAGGATTTAGAAAGTATCAACTTTGAGAAAAAGGGAAATACATTTGCAACACCTTACGGCACAATTACAGGATCAAGTAATGTTTATAATGCAGTCGGTAATGCAAATAATACACAATATAATCGTGTTTATACGAGAAGCAGTACTAACACACCAACAAACAATAAAAATGAATACAAACTTAGTAATTTATGAAAAATGGAATATTTATAATATTTTTAACCTTTGTCTTGGGGTGCATGAAACTTCCAGAACAACCTGTTCTTTCCAACAGTGAAAAGAGTTATTTTGGGAAAATAGAGGCAATGTGTGGATGTAAAGTGAAAAGAGAGATAGAACCTTTAATCAAAAAAGAAGAGGCTGTTATTGATGATAAAGCACATTATTTGATTTTGTTAGAAGATATTTCTTGTAAATTATTGGAAAATGAAGATAGTCTAAAAAAAGTAGGTAAAGAAATTGCAAAAAAACTTCATTATAATGTATTAGGAAATAATTTTAATTATTTCTACAAAGAAATCACAGTAGGTTACACTTGTAAAACAACTTCTACAGGTGGTGTAGTACAATATTTTGATTATACTCTTGATGAGTTGGAAAAATAGTTGTTTTTCCCTGTTTTGCGGAGTATCTAAGTTTTGCTTAGCCTCGCAGAAACGCATTTCTTCGCCTTTGTTGGTGTTTTCCCCTGTTCTGCTTAGAGTTTAGCGTAAGCGACTCTAAGCGGGGTGTCCCACGCAGTTTTATTTGCAAGTCTTAGACTTGCGTGTAGGTTGCGAAAGCAAAAAAGGTGGTTATATTATTTGCAGAAAACTATTTATCTTGCTGGTAAAAAAGCGAGAAAGCTTATTGGAAGTGCAGTTTCTTTGATTTAGTTTGTTAGCTTTCAGCCTGTTATGCAAATCAGAGATTTGCTATTAAATTTGCGTAGATACGCTTACGCTTAAATCTACGCAAAACGGGGTAAAGATTTTGTGAATAAAGGACTAAATGTACTTAAAGTTAGCCCATCTCTACAAAAAGATAAGAATTTGCTTTTAAAGAGTATTGAAGATTTGTCTGAAAATATTTCTCAAAACCCAGATAAACTTAATGCAGGTGTCAATGTTTCTCTTGTTAATGAAATTAAGAAAAAAAAATAAATTAAATGATTGTTTCTAAAAATCCAAGATATTTGAGTGGTGCTCCAAATATAAATTCAAGTAGGTTGAGTGTTTATAACGTATTAGCATTTTTGCGAGATAATTCTTATCCTATTAATTTATTTATGCTTGATTATAATTTATCATCAAGTGATGTAAAAGAAATACTTAGATATTGCTCACAACTTGATTGTATAGATGAAAAGCCTATGTGTTCCTTTTGTCAAAACTGTATTCTTAATGAGTTTGAAAGCACAACTGATTTAAAAAACTTGAAAATTAAAATCAGGCTATTTCAAGAAAATAGTGAAGTGTATCTGAAACAACAGAAGAAAGAAGATGATTTAAATCTTGAAAAAGAGTGTGGATGGGAAATTGCCAAGGAACTTTATGAAAAATTATTCTCTGTTCTGCGTTGAATTTAGCGAAGCGACTCTACGCAGGGCGTCCCACGCAGTTCTATTTATCAATCTCTGATTGGTGGAGTGCTGCCCAGCGTAAGAAGCTGAAAGCAAGCAAGTTACATTTCTTATCTTAGCTTGTCTATCTGCTCATGGGTCAAGCCTGTAAGTTCCGCAATCGTTTCATTATCAAAGCCTTTTTTAATCATATTTTTGGCAATTTCTCGCTTCTCCTCTTCCTTTGCAGTATAAACTACACTTTTTTGTATGATGATATTCTCCTGAAATTTATCATATGTTTTCTTGTCTGTTTCCGATAAGGTTTCATAAGCCAATTTGTCTTTTACTTTGTCTAAACCTTTTGCTTTGAAGCTATCTTCTACCTTGCTGGTTTTGAGGAAATAAACCCATTCGTCAAGAGTGTTTTCTGCTACTTTGTTGAAATTATTGACTTTCAAAAGGTAATATTTTGGGAAAATATCTGCTATTTTTTCTACTCTATATTGCTCTTTCTGCAAAATGGTGGGTACTAAAATATCATGCTCGTGCAAGCCTACGAACTCTCCCTTGTACTCATAAACATAGTCTTTGCCCTGCCCCAAGCCAAAATAGACAATATTGATAGAATATATTTTTTTGATGGAGCCATAAGGTTCACCTTCTTTGATGTATTGTGTAACTAATTTAGAAACACCATACAGCATACGTTGAAAATAATCCACCTCCGAATCGTTTTGCACTTCCACTAACATTAATTCTCCACTTTGGGACTTCACCAAAATATCTACTCTATTAAATTTGTCATAAATATCATCTTTATTACTTTCGCTTTCTAATATGCTCTCTATCAGCACATCAAAGTGTAGCAATTCACTTAAAAAGCCTTCTAAGACATCAAAATTTGCCTTATTCCTAAGCATTTTTTTCATTGCCCAATCAAAGCGAATCAGTTTTTTGCTCATAGTAGTATTTTCTGTTTTCTTTCTACAAAGATAAGGAAAAAGTGAGAAAATGAGGAATTTTTAATTGAGAATTAGAAATGAGAAAGTCAAACTACTGATTATCAATGAAACAAACTATCTCCCTTGCTTTCAGCCTCTTACGCCAACTCATTTACTTCGTGGGGCAAAGGCAGTTTTGTAGTGTGTATTGGTGGTGAGAAATACCAAACAAGATGAGTGTAGCTACATCAGCCGATACGAAGGCTTTGCCCTAAGCCTATTTCTATAATTTTTTCCAAAGTATCAGTGCGTATTTCTGATTTGCCGTTCTCAATGCGTGAAATATGGTATCTACTTGTGCCACTTTTCTTTGCCAATTCTTCTTGTGTAAGCCCTGCTTTTTCCCTTGCTTCTTTGATGAGTTTGCCTATTTTACGCTTTCTACCTGCTACCAAAATACTTTGTTGGTAAAGAACGTCTGGGTCAAGGTCATAAGGCTGTGATTGCAATCCTTCGGGCAAAAACGGAAGGGACATAAGCACATTTTCCCACTGTAAGGTTTGGGAATCCGATATGCTTACCTGCTTGAACTGCTCAAAATCCAAGAGTTTGGCAGTGCTTTCATTTGCTTTCCATTCTTCTAACAAGGACGCAAAATCTATCCTCCTTGTTTCTCCGTTAGTAAACAAACAAGTAATTTGAAAAGGAATAATGTCCTCTATTTTAGCAATTCTTGGCAGAACGTTGTCGAGTTGTCTGATGTTTTTCATTGATTCAAAGTGTTTTGGGTTACAATATCTGTAACTATTCATTAGTAACACTTGGTTGTCTTTTGCCCACTCCAATACTTTTTTGAATGTTTTGTTTGGC
>JALOMS010000131.1 GCA_025455345.1 Thermoflexibacter sp.
CCTCTTGCCAAGTTCATAAAAATTACACCCTCTTTCATTGCCTCAAAGTCATCTTCGCCAATGAAGTTTTTGTTGCTTTTCCTTCCGTCAATGTGGACAGAAATAATGTCTGCAATGCTGTACAACTCCTTCAAAGAGCGACACTTAGTCGCATTACCAATTGCCAATTTTTCTGCGGTATCGTAGTAATAAACTTTCATGCCCAAAGCCTCGCCCAGCACAGAAAGTTGTGAGCCTATGTTGCCATAACCCACCAAGCCCAAATTTTTCCCGCGAATTTCATTGCTATTTGTGGCGGATTTGTCCCATTTGCCTACGTGCATACCTGCATTTTTGTCAGGGATATTACGCATGAGCATAATCATCGCACCTACGGCAAGCTCTACCACACTGCGCGTATTGCTATAAGGCGCATTGAAAACGGCAACTCCTTTTTCTGCACAAGCCTGTAAATCAATCTGATTCGTGCCAATGGTAAATGTACCAATACAAATCAGTTTGCTTGCATTTTCCAATACTTTGCGTGTAACCATCGTTTTAGAGCGGATACAAAGCACGGATACATTTCTGATTTTTTCTGCCAACTCAGTTTCGTCTAAGGCAGAATTGACAATCTCGATATTGTAGCCTTCTTCCTTGAAAATGCGGTGAGCAGAAGTTTCTATGTTCTCCAAAATCAAGACGTTAATGCGACTTTTGGGGTAAGAAATCGCCATAGGTAGCTTGTGAACGTACAGAAACTCGTCCAAACTTGGGGCGATGTGGTCTGCTTTTTCTACTACGACCTCCCTTTCCACATTTTCTGTAAAGGCAAAAAAGCTATTTGCCAGCCCTGCTTGGCGAATCTCATAATCCGTATAGCCATCGCCAATCACGTAGATTTCGCCTTGTAAATGCAAACTTTTGAGGAGTTTTACCTTGCCGCCGCTCTCTGAAAGTGGGTTAGATGTATCAAAACCAGTGATTTTGCCGTTGGGGTCAAAGACAAACTCATTGGCATAGATATTTTCGGGCTTGATGTCGTACTCGGTAACGACAGGCGTGATGAACTCCTTAAAGCCACTTGACACTATCAGTACGTCATCGGCATAGTTTTCAAAGAAAATGCGGTTGCGCTTGACCGACTCAGAAACCAACTCTTTTAGTCGGTCTATCAGTGTATGGAGGTGTTTTTTGTTTGCCTGTAAGAGCATGAGGCGTTCCACCAGAGATTCACGCATGGACACCTGCCCCGCCATGCCCCTGTCAGTGATACTTTTGATTTCTTGGATAACGTCCCACTTGTCTTCGCGCTCCGCCAAAGAAATCTCTGCCAATAAGTCCAAAGCCTCTACTTTGGTAAAAGTGCTGTCAAAGTCTATGATAAAGTATTTTTTCATTTGTTTGTTATGGAAAATTATTTATTGAATCTTGTGAAGTAACTGTCTATTTCAGGTCGCATTGCTATTCCTGCTTGTTCAAAACATTATACGTCTTGCTTATTATAAATATTTCTGTAGTACGAAGTCAATTGATTTTTTCCCTACGCCAAATTTACTTTCCCAATCCAAAATTAAGTTCTGTCGTTTGTTTTCAATTTCATCTGAAAACCTTGTTGGCTCTTCTTTCATAATTTCGTCAATCAAATTTAGTAACGTATCACAATACCCAATTTCACCTGCTATAAAATCCCATAACTCTTTGCCTATCATTATAGATTTGGGATAATTTATTAATGTTGATTGAATTTGAGAATTAACCTGCTCTTTCGTTCCATAAGTCATACCAAGCATTGGGATATTTGAAATTTTATCTTGGACATTATTGATGTGTGTATTTAGTTGTCTTACCTGCTCAATACTCATCGTATTTGGACTTGATTTTATCTGAAATTGATAGTTTTTTTCGTTTCTACTTACTTTCATATCAAATCCTGCAATATCAGAATACTCTGCACCACTACACCGCAAAAGTCCTTCTACTGTAAAACCCCAAGATGTTACTATTGAGCGAGTAATTTTTTGATAAAAATAAAATGTAATTACCTCTTTGTGGTCATCGAAACCAAAGGCTTTTACCAAAAAAGGATTGATAAGTAAATTTTCTAATTCGGTTTCTTTGAGTTCATTAATACTATGTCTCACAAAATCTTTGACCAAAACAGAAATCCAGATTTCGTTAATAGGTACTTTTCTATCTTTGATATAACTATCTGTAATAGCGTGAATTTGTGTTATTTGCTCTTCGGAAAGTTTTGATTTTCCACTTGAGTTTTTAAAGTGTATGAAGCTCATTGGAAAATTTGTAAATTTCTCAAGAGAATTATCAAAATAAACTGCAATCGCCTTAGCAGTATTATCTCCAATTTTATCTACTTTTTTGCACAAGTAAACAATTAAATTTTCTTCATTATAATTCATTTTTCTTTTATGAGTAGGCTTTTCCATCATCTAATGTAAACAAGTCAAATTCCTTTGAAATTATATCTTCCTTAATGTTTTCTACGTATTCAGGTAAAATTTCTATTCCAATAGAATTTCTGTTTATCCGTTGTGCAACTGTCAAAGTAGTTCCTGAGCCAGCAAAAGGGTCTAAAACAACATCTTTTTCTTGTGTAAAAAGCTTAATAAACCATTCAGGTAAGTTTTCAGGAAATGCGGCAGGGTGATTTTTATTATTACATTCAGTTGCAAAGTATAATACGTTAGTAGGGTAAACTGTTTCTTTCCCTAACCAGTTAGAAATATTTTTACCAAACCCACTCCCATTTTTAGCGTTATCTCTTATTTTATCAGTTTCGCTTAAATTCCGTAAGCGTTCTTTCGCCCAATCACCAATAGGAACTTTTACAGCATCTTGATACATATTGAAATTTCTATCTTTATTAAATTGCAAAAGTCTTTCCCAAGCATCACGAAAGCGATTAGGCCACTTCCCTGGGTACGAATTTTTTTTATGCCAAATAAATTCTTCTGTCCAAAGCCACCCTTGTTTTCGTAATGCTAAAATTAATTCTAAAACGTAGGTGCTACGTTCTCCATTTTCGGCTTTCTCTTTGATATTTAATATAAAAGTTCCTGTAGGTTTTAAAACTCGTAAAAGTTCTTTGGATATAGGTAAAAACCAATCTACATATTCTTCTGGTTTCACACCTCCATAAGTTTGTTTTCTGCGGTCTGCATATGGAGGAGAAGTAAAAATAAGGTCAACAGAATTATCCTCAAAAGTCTTTAAAACTTCTTTACTATCGCCTAAGAAAATATCAGTTTTTATCTCTTTCATAATCTATTTATATCAAAAGCAACCTCTTTAAAAGAAATTAACTCAAAAGCGGCATAAAAGTCACTATACTGAAATTCCATATCACTCTCGTATTTCCAGAAATCTTCTATAGTCCAATCTTCTTTTTTTATTGGAATTGCATTTTCATAATCATCTTCCAACTCTAATTCAAGGCTTTTCTGCTCTACTATAAAATCTGCAATATAATTTTTAGCAGTAAGTTCGTCTTCATCTCTGAAATAACTTACCATTTCTATAATCGCTTTACGTTCATCAATCGCATTTAACGATTTAAAGAAATAGTCTTGAAATAACCCACAAGTGATTCTGAAATGCAATAAATAATTTTTCACTTTATTGAAATTTAATGTAATAATTTATTCCCTTCAAACTCAATAATTCCATATTTCTACTTTTTCCCCCACAAAGAACGCCAAAAAATAGACATTTTGCAATTTTTTGAGGCTTGTTTGGCAAATATTGCAGATAAAAGCGTTTATAGAAAAGCACCAAACTTATCAAAGTTTGATGCTTTGGGGACAATCTCAAGTGGTGTATCTGCAAAAATATTAGATAATCAGAAAAGTTATGTCTTTGACACGCTATTAGTTCAGGTAATGGCTCTATCCAAGTGCGTATAACCGCCATCTACATAAATAATTTGTCCTGTGGTGTGCATGGACTTGTTCGATATCAAGAATAAAGTCATATAGGCTATTTCTTCCGAAGTTGTCATACGCTTGCCCAAAGGAATGCGTTTGTTTATTTCATGGAGTTTTTCTTGTGGATTATCAAAAGTTTGAAGCCATTTTTCGTACAGAGGAGTCATTACTTCGGCAGGCGCAATGGCATTTACACGGATTTTATAAGGCAATAGCTCCACCGCCCATTCTCTGGTTAGCCCTAACTGCCCCGCCTTAGAGGCAACATAAGCAGATGTGCCGCCCTGCCCCGTTACGCCTGTTTTTGAGCTAATATTAATGATACTGCTATCCTCTTCTTTTTTGAGGGCTGGAAGGGCATAATGAGCCATAGTATAATAGTGGAAGATGTTATTCTGTATCGAACTCAAAAACCTTTCGGGGCTTCCGCTTTCTAAACCTACTCCATCATTAAAACCAGCATTGTTCACTAAGGCATTAATCCGTCCATATTTGGCTAAAACTTGCTGAATAGCATTACTGCATTGGCTTGCGTCGCTGAGTTCTGCGACAACTGATAAGCAATCAAAGCCTTGCCGCTTCAGTTCCTCTTCTAAAGCTGTCCCTCTTTCTTCCGAACGCCCTATGATGATAGGAATCGCTCCTTCTTTTGCGGCTTCTCTAACAATGGCTTCTCCTATACCACTATATCCTCCAGTAACAATAATGACTTTGTTTTTTAAACCCAAATCCATGCGTTTAGTTTGTTTCCTTAATTTAGAAAATTGAATTATTTGTATTATTTTAACCTTCTTTCTTGCCTTTTCCTTTTCTCTTTTCTTTATTCTTGCCTTTTCCTTTGGCACGCATTTCTTCTAACTGGCTCATTTGCTCTGGGCTTAAAATGGTTTTCATCTCCGTAGTAAAACTTTGCGCCGCTTCTCGCATTTGTGTACCTCGCTCTTTCCCTTTTACACCACTTTGTTTGATAGCTTGCATTTTTGTAATGCGATTAGCAATTGCAGTTTTGACCTTTGCTTTTTGGTCTTCGTTCAAGTTCAATTTACTTGCTATTTTTGTACTTTGGTTAGTGGCACGTTCTTCCACTGTTTTTCCGCCAGAATTTTCTATAACATCTTCTGTTTCTTCTGTTTGGGCAAATCCAATAAAATAGCAAAAACACAGTATGATTAATAGAAATATTTTTGTCATTTTCATGGTTTTAATGGTTTTAAAATTAAATGATTAAGAAAAAGTAACAATTTTAATAATTTTCATGATACAACTCTCAAAACAAAAGACATTTTTTTGAAAGAATCATATCACATCAAAAAGAGTAACAACAAGGATTTAATCTTTGATACCTGGTTGTTTTAGTTTAAATTGCTCTTTTTCTTTGGCTTGTTTTACCATCTCTCTTACATCGGCTAAGAGTTTTTTGGCATCGTATATAATGCCATCTTTGATGGTATATTTGACACCACCGACTCTGACAGCCTCGTTTTTTTCATTGAGTTTGATGGCTCCTGTGCCGTACAAGACCTTTAAGTTTGCCAATGGATTTTCCTCAACGATTACCATATCAGCCAGTTTGCCTACCTCTATAGTACCTATTTGGTCTGCCATGCCAAGAGCCTCAGCTCCTTTGAGGGTAGCGGCTCTGATGACTTCTAATGGATAGAAGCCAGCTTCTCTGAGTAGTTCTAACTCTCTGATGAATGCGAAACCATAGGTTTGGAAGATAAATCCTGAATCGGAGCCTGTAGTAACTCTACCACCTCTATTTTTATATTCATTGACAAAAGTCATCCATATTTTGTAGTTTTCTTTCCAAGCTACTTCTTCTTCTGTTCCCCAATTGTGCCAGTGAGAGCCATGCGAGATGCGACTTGGCATAAAAAAACGCCAAAGTGATGGCAAGGTATATTCTTCGTGCCACTCTGCCCTACGCGCTAACATTAGTTCTCTATTGGCTTCATAAATATTAAAAGTAGGGTCAAGGGTAAAATCTAATTTGATGAGTTCGTCCATGACCTTGTTCCAGTGAGGAGAATAAGGTTTAGCCGCTTGTTTCCATAATTTTCCTGCTTCGCCAAAGCGGTGTTGTTCATTGGCATAGTTGTAATCTGCGGGGTAGTTTTGGATAGTACGGTCTTCGAAGAGAGCTTCTGGTAAGCCATACCAGTGTTCCATAGAAGTTAGCCCCATTCTGGCACTATGCACCACATTCTGCCAAGCTACATCTGTTTGGGCATGATGACAAGCAGAGCGCAAGCCCAATTTTTTGGCTTCATCGAGAGCGGCTTCCATAATGTCTGGTCTTGCTCCGAAAAATTTGATGCCATCGCCTCCTTTTTTTGCCAAATCCTGAACCCATTTTCTTGCTTCTGTGGCATTACTGACAGGCTCGGAGCGACCTTGCCCAAAGGTAGAATATGCCTTGATGCGCGGGGCAGTGATTTCGTTTTTTGCACTTTTTTCTCGGTGTTCTATGACCCAATCTATTCCGTTTCCAGCCCCAGGGTCTCGCACCGTAGTAATTCCATGTCCTAACCATAGTTTGAATACGTACTCTGCACCCGCTCCCTGTGCCGCACCGCCAATATGTCCGTGCATATCTACAAAGCCGGGCATGAGGTACATTCCTTCACAATTAAGTTCCTTATCACCTTCTTTGGCTTGTGGGCGATTGGCAGGATTAATCGGTACTCCGGGATAGCCTACATTAGCAATACGGACAATCTTATTTTTCTCAATGACTATGTCCACGGGACCGACAGGCGGCGAGCCTGCTCCGTTAATAACAGTAACTCCTCGGATAATAAGGCGATTGAATTGTCCATCTCCTTCGGCTCTTGGTGGAGCTTTGGGTACTTCAGGGCGTTGGGCAAATAGAGGCAGGGTTAGCACTAACCCTAAAAAAATAAATAAAGTAATGTTTTTTTGCATAATGTTTTTTGAATTAAAGGATTGATGATTGCTATATTTTATGCCTGCTAAGATAATACAATAGTCTATTTAAAACTATCATAAATCCAAGTTTTTAATTTGGTCAATCGCCTTAATTTTATCTTTTATTGTGCTAAATTGAATCTTACACGAAGTCCAAAATTTGTATTGGTTCTCTTAAAAGAGTTAGAGATATATGGATTATTCACCGAACGGTCTAAATAAAATTGAACATTGACTCTTTGATTGACCATGTAGGAGATAGTAGGGCTAATTTGGACATTAAGATTCCCTGCGGTTACGGTAGTAACTTGCTCTTGGGCATCATTGAGCCTTCTCTGCAAGGTACGTGTATCTCTGGCAGTTACTGCCAATCTAAAGGTAAGGTCATTTTTTAATACTTTATAACCTCTGTTGATTTTGAAAGGAATCTTAAAACCAGCTTTGGTATAGCTTGCTTCTACAGATATATCCGTGTTTTTTAACTCTGTAACTTGTACGTTGGTGAGATTCAGTGCTATGCTCCTTTGACGGCGATATTGGATGTTAAAAGTCATATTACTGACCGTTCTCATATTCACCCCTATCAATGGATTAAAGTTTTCTGTAATATTTACTTGATTCATTACCAATACGGGTACTAAATCGCCAGTAAGTGGGTCAAAAGTTGCTAAAGGAATATTTTGCTCTCTAATATCTAACCCTACAAAATTAGGTCCGTAGAATAAGGAAGAGGTATAACCTCCAGTGCTATAATCTGATGAATATGAATGAGTTATTTGCACACTCTTGAATGCTCTTTTGAATATCTCCAAATTGGACAAGCCAGAATAAGTAACCTTCCAATTGGGTACAGGAAGCGCAGGGAAAGGCGATAGAGATTGGCTAAGAGGGTCTTTGCCTGAATATGCCGCTAAAAAGGCAGGAATCAATACATCTTGAGAATTAAGTCTATACTCTGTTGGTTCGGGATTCAGTGCGTCCAAACGGGCTTTGATAGTATTCCGATAAACAATCAGATTATCAAATAGTTGGGAATTAAAAGCCGCATCATCTTTGGCAAATGCTGTTCTGAAAGAAAAGAAAGAAATAGCGTATTGCCCTGAGCGTGTGGTAGTTTCAGAGCGGTGTTGTGTACCTACAAATCTGAAAACTTCTGAATAGTTCGCACTTCGGATTCTTTTGGCTTCTAACTGAATATCAAAATCTTTGAATGGCTCTACGGTTGCCCTTAGTCCTAAATTAGTAGTATTTCCTTGGGCAAAAGAGTTGTTTTGGAGTGGGCTACGCGAAAGCCAAGCATTTTGGGAGGCATTCGTTTTTATGCTTGGATTTTGACTCCCCATGATAAACCCTACGCCTGGAGCCCCATTATTTTGGTCTATGCCAAAAAAACTTGGAACACTTAATACACCAGGGAAATTAGTAGAATTCGTCGTAGTATAAGTGAAATTAACTTTTTGGACGGACATCAGCAAACGAGTAAAGACTTGCACAGGTTTGGCAGGTGGCTTACGCGGTTCTTTATCTTTTTTCTGTTTGTCCTCAATTTCTTTGATTTTTTCAGCAAATTTTAGAAGACGTTTTTCTATTTTTTCTAATTTTTTCCTGTACTTGGCTGTATCACTTGCACTTAGCTTTTCTGCCTTAATCGTGTCTATGCGTACAGGTTGCAATTGTTTTTTCCATTCTGTAACCTTGTTTTTGTATTTATCAATGCGTTTGGCATACTTGACCGTATCGTATTTGAGGTCTTGGATTTTGAGTTCGTATTTATCTATTCTCTTTATCAAACGACGAACCTTAGCTTTGGTAGTATCTGGGAGGTTGGGGTTTTTATTTTCTAAAGTGAGAGGCTTACCAGAAATTCTTGCTTCTATGACTGCCTTTTTCTTCTCAAAACGCTTAATTCGTGCTTGCAAACGTCGTTTTTTCTCCTCACCTCTCAGGGGAGCTTGTATGACTTTGCTTGGATTATTTACTTGTTGTAAGAAACGACTTTTGTCATAGAGTTTTCTTAGGTTGAGTTGTCCTTGGATATTGATATTGTTGTTATTCTGCATATTATTCCCCAAAGTATCTGCAATTCCTACTGCCCCTGCCGTCCAAGTATAACCTGCCTGATAGCGCACGTCAGTATCTATCCAATCTGTAACAGGGAACTTGTCGAAAGGAAGTTTGTAAGTTGCTCCTATGGTTTGTTGGAAGTTTTTCATGCGTCCCAATCGCAATACATTCCTGAGAACAGAATCTCTTTTGGTAACTTCTCTATTGGGATTGACGAAGTCATTATTAATCTCTCCCAAAGGCTCGTCTATGATAGCGAAGACTTGCGATTGATAATCCAAATTGAGGTTGCGAGATAGACTCCAGCGACCTTGATACAAACGATTGAATGTGAAAGCCTTTTCGTATAAGGGCAAAATTCCCAAAGTAGTAAGGTCAGCGTTGCGGAGTTGGGTTTTGATAAAACGCCTATCTACATCTGCTCTTATATTGATACTATTGGGTAGAGGATTGATATTGAAATCTTTGATGAATTTCAGGTATTTAGAATCCAAGTCAGTAACTTTCTTGAAAGGCTCCCATGCGGGTTTGCTACTATTAAATGAATAACCAATGCCTCCTCTTGTAAATCTTTCAGCGTATTCGTCTATTCGTATGTTTCTATTTCTCAAATCATTGTAGGAATAATTTAAGGTGAAATTGGACAGACTCCATAGCTTGGGCTTTGCTCCCTGTTTGGGATTGGTGTATTTGACATTGGTGAAATTAATGCTTCTACGGATACTCTCATCTCTGACTAATCGCAAGAATACATCTCTGTCTGTATTAGGACGAGTTTCCAATGCCAAATCTAAAGGCATATCAGGGTCTAAAGGATTAAAATAAGGAGTAGATAAGCGTCTTTCATAGCTGACAAAC
>JALOMS010000754.1 GCA_025455345.1 Thermoflexibacter sp.
TTTTGATAAAACTGCCCAAAAATGGCTTTCGGAGTTTGAATATAGAGACCATTTGGGTAACTTACGAGTAAGTTTTAGGGATAGCAATGCTACTGCTGTAAATGGGGTTTATAAGCCACCTGTGGTTACACAAGCCAATGATTATGACCCTTGGGGAATGGATTTAGGTAGATTTGAGCAGGGCAAGCCAGACAACCATAAGTTTTCATCAAAAGAACGAATTTTAGATTTTGGACTTGGCTGGGATAATTTCGGTAATAGAATGTATAGCCCAGATATAGGCAGATTCACCTCAATTGACAAATTTGCAAGTAAGTATGCGAATATGACGGGCTTTCAGTATGCTGCTAATAATCCTGCAAACAAGAAACTAAATCCTGCCATGAGGGCATTTTTTAATACTAAAGCGGGCATTGGTTTTTTATCAAAATATGCAAAATCTGGGCAGACTTTTTATGGTCATACCTTTAATGAAGATGGCAAATATCATAAAAAGGGTATAAATTTAAATTATAAAGCAGAACCTCAAGGAAAATATAAAGGAGGAGATACGGGAACAGACCAATACAGTAACGCTATTAATATCACTTTGAATAGTGACATAGATAATAGTATTTTGAGAAAAGAAAATGTATTTAATTCCGTTAAAACGATTTTTCATGAATCATTTATACATGCTGAATTAGATGCTCAAGATTTTACAGATGACACAAGATTTAATAATAGTAATATTCCAAGCATGTTTAAGGAAAATACCATAAAAGTACATTATCAACATCGGTTTGTAAGGTATAACTTTGAATATAATAGGACTGGGTATTTTGGAAACGAAGGATTTAGAGGAATTAAAGAAGCATCACAAATGTTTAAATTAAACTATTCAGATAATGAAATCAAACAAAGAATGTGGAAGTTCAATGGTGGCATTGACTACTCCAAAGATGGCAAGTTTAATGCTTGGTATTAGTATTTTTTTCTTTTTGATTGTGTCGTGTGTACATGAAAAAGATAATAAAGCAAAAGTTGTTTTTAGGAACAATATAAGTGGTGAGGAAATTAAGGTTTGGGTAGATATTATAGAAGATGGGTTAAAAATGAGTTTTTTCAACTCTGAAAATCAGAATTATGAACTTTTGTTATCTAAAAAGCAAGAAGGATTATTTGAGGGTGAAAAACAACTTTTTCCATTTGATTCTACAAATCATGCTATATCTGATAAATACTTTCCCCCATTTTTGTATCCAAACTGTGAGTATATACGAAAAAAAAAATATATCATAAGAAGTAACTTTTATGATGTATATATTTTTTCACAGTATAAAAATGTAGATAATGGTTGTGAATCATATTTTGTAGATGGGTTTGGATTTATAGGATTTCGAGGTTTTGAGAATAACAGTTATTACTATTTAGATAGAGAAAAGTCCTCTTTGCCTTTAGATATCATTGAATTAGAGCAGAAAATATTTAAAGATTCACTATTTATTTATAAAGTACCTGCTGAAAAAATTAATAGGTTTTAAATTCTTTCGTTCAATCACAGTCTCCAATTTCATTTACTCTGATTTACGTCCAATCAGAGTGTCCTACTTTCAGGCACTCTGATTTTTTAGCTACTCAAACGCAAATTATCAAGTGGCGATATATGGTTTTGACTGAATTATATTTTTATGGAAAGCATCCATCTATAAAATATATAAAGAAAACCGAAAATGAAGCGGTTTCATTTACAGAAGAAAATGTAACAGGAAGAAATGAAATAATTAACTATTTAGATAGAAATGATTTTGATGGTTTAATAGACATGTCCAAGAGTAAAGGGAGAAAGATTTCTGATGGTTCTTGGATTTTTATTTCTCACTATAATAAATCAGAATCTAAAAGTATTATTATTCCACAGTTCTCAATAAAATAACTAAACTTTCACCTTATTCAACCCCAAAGACTTAGCTAAATATTTGGTTCGGTCTTTGGGTGCTTTGCCCTTTTCAATCATAGACTCGATGATTAAATCAATCCGAATGAACTCATTAAACATATCTGGGTTACTTAAAATATAGTCTAATTGATTAGAAGTAAGAGTATATTTAGAGGATGCCCAGTGAAACCTTTGAGCAATTTCGGCAGGATTGAGTTGCTTTACAAAATCAATGGTATATTTGATTTCTTCGTTTATTTCGGCTTTTTCTTGTTGTTCTTTACTTCTTATATGAAAAGTAAGAGCAGTAATCTTTTTACGTTGTTTTTCGGCAATTTCCCAAGTAAAGAATAAATTACAGTGTTCTGCAAGTTCTTTTTGTGAGTAGAATAAGATTTTATTTTCAAATTGAGTAAAACTTTTGTATTTGCCTAATTCAACACCTAATAGGTTTTTAAGGTTATTTATCTCTATTTTCCAAGATTTTTGTTTTAAATACATGGAAATTAATTCATACATACGAATAGAATATGCACTTTTGAGATTTAATATAGCCTTTAAATCTGCACTTGTATATCCATTAGCTAATTCAAAAAAAAGCCGTTTACA
Organism: Thermoflexibacter sp.; assembly: GCA_025455345.1. Classification (GTDB taxonomy): domain Bacteria; phylum Bacteroidota; class Bacteroidia; order Cytophagales; family Thermoflexibacteraceae; genus Thermoflexibacter. The sequence continues at coordinate 2,528 of JALOMS010000754.1, forward strand.
GTCTGGATTTAGCTTAATTATAACATTAGAGTAAGACCTATCACGAGAATCATATTTAGCACTTATAAAAGGAACTATGAAGCCAAAGTAATCTTTATCTTTGCTATTATCATAATGAATTTTCATAGATGTTATTTTGTCTAAGGCCTCTCTATTTCTTTCCCTATTAGTTTCTTTTAAATCTTTTGCAGGAAACTCAATTTTAACGGCTTCCTATTCCTTATCTAATTTTAAA
>JALOMS010000755.1 GCA_025455345.1 Thermoflexibacter sp.
CCTTTATAAACTCTTACGTGGTCATCTATCAATGTATTCCAACCTGCCTTGTCATACTGACCTGTATAGGCATTTGGCGAACCGTCTTCTCTTTTATCGCCATCTAAATAAGCTGGATTCTTAAGACGATTAGGATTTTGGGTTAGATACTTTCCATCAGTACGTACTGGATTTAAGTCATTCATATCTTGGAATGAAAGAGGGCGATATACGTCTTCGACCCATTCACTCACATTACCAGACATATTATACAATCCATAGTCATTAGGAGGATACGCATAAATCCACTCCGTAATCATTGCTCCATCATTCAACTTACCTGCGATACCAGCATAATCACCACGACCTCGTTTGAAGTTAGCCAAGAATTCACCCATTTGGCGACCATAAGGATTTCTCAAAGAGTGTCCGTCCCAAGGGTAGATACGACCATAATCTTGATTTTCGTCCAAATATTGTGTACCAACCAAAGCTTTTGCGGCATATTCCCATTCAGCTTCTGTGGGTAAACGATAGTTAGGAAGAACGATACCAGATTCCAACGGTATTCTTTCCCCTGCTTTTGCCTTTGTCTTTTCATCTTTATTACCGTTTTTCTGTGCTAAGTTATTATTTACCATATTACTACGCCAGATACAGTAATTCTGTGATTGTTTCCAAGAAATACCTACTACTGGGAAGAACCTAAAACCCGGATAACGGAGATAGTGGTCTATATATGGGTCATTAAATGCTAATTCAGCCGCCCAGACTGTTGTATCTGGTAGTGCTTCATCATAGTATTGCTGCCCAGAGTCTTGTAGGGCATAGTGCAAGTATTCCAACCAGTGGATATTGGCAACTTCGGTTTCGTCCATGTAGAAAGAAGCTACGGTTACTGTTCTTTCTAAGTTATCACGGGCAAAAAGCACATCTTCCTCTGCGGAGCCTAAAATATGCCTACCACCCTCGATAAACACCAAGTTAGGACCGTCAGGTTGCCCTTTGAAGTCGCGCACTGCGAATGCTTGCTTACCGTCCTTGCTTTTCTTGCCATTTTTTGTGTATTCCATACCTGTAGTAGTGCTTTTAGACCCAGGTTTGATACTTGTAGGGTTTTTCTTTCCACAGCTACCAAGAAATACAATCATTGCTACAAACAAGCAAAGACTCAAAAGATTGAACTTTTTATTCATAATGGAATTTTTTTTAATATATGCTCGAATTGTTCCCTTATTTTACAAAATATAAATTGTAAGTATTAAACAACAAATCTGTAAGAAATAGCATTATTCATTATTTAATCAATTCTAAATGCTCAAATCCTAACAAGTATTTTGCCATTTTGATTAATTTATCTATCTATCAAAAACTTTTTAGCAAATTGTCTTTAAAACTTACAAGCCTCAAAAGTACTAAAGTTTTTAAATAAAAACGAAATTTAAGATTGAATACCTATTATTTTAAATATTTGTTTCTTTGATAAAATAAAGAGGTCTTTTTCTTACATCTGTATTAATTCTACTGATATACTCCCCTAAGATTCCTATACTTATCAACTGCACTCCTCCTAAAAACAAAATTCCTACCATCAAAGATGCCCAGCCCCTTTCTATGTCTTGGTCAGTAAAATATTTTACATAAAAAGTATAAAGAATAATCAAAAAAGCAATTATAGAAACCACAAACCCCATCACTGTTACTAATTTGATAGGAAAGTTAGAAAAAGCTGTAATCCCGTCTAAAGCAAATTTGAGCATTTTCCTATACGTATAGCCTGTTTTGCCTGCGTGTCTTTCATCTCTCTCATACTCTACAAAGGTCTGCTTATACCCTATCCAAGAAATCTGACCTCTTAGGAACTTATGACTTTCAGGCATTTGTCTTAGTGCTTCTACCACTTTACTGTCCATTAGCCTAAAATCTCCTGTATCTACGGGGATACGAATAGATGTAATGCTTGCCAAAATTCTATAAAATAGCTTTGCAGTTAGTAATTTCATAAAACCTTCCCCTTTTCTTCGCTTGCGCTTGGCATAGACTACTTCATAGCCTTCATTCATTTTTGCATACAAGTCCTCTATTAGTTCCGGGGGGTCTTGTAAGTCAGCGTCTATGATGACCACTCTTTTGCCTTGAGTCTTGTCCAAACCTGCACTTACTGCAATCTGATGACCGAAATTACGACTCAAATCTATAAATTTGATTTCTTTATGTATTTCTGCCAGTTTTTTTATCAAATCTATGGATTCATCTCTACTTCCATCATTTACAAATATCAGCTCATAGCTTATATTCATTTGCTGAAGGATCTTAGTCAATCTTTCATATAAAAGACTGATATTGAGAGCTTCATTGTAGATTGGTATGACTACAGATACATCTATCACAATATTAAAATTTAGATTAATTGCAATTTTAGATTGCGAATTAAAGATTTTCTATTGCATTTTCCAAAAATAATTCCTTGTGATATTCTTGTTAAAAAGCTGGTATTAGCTATTAATTACAGATTTTGCAAAAGGTAAATAGGAAAAATAGACTTAATTTCATCAATTTTGTAAAAATTTTGT
>JALOMS010000132.1 GCA_025455345.1 Thermoflexibacter sp.
CCAGAGGAAAAGGAAATAGAGGAATCTAAAAATTTTAATAGGATTTTGCGCCAATATAGAGAAAAAAGGCGAACAAAATCCTTGCACAATGTATTACTCAAGCTCAATAAGCAACTCCCTGTTCTTATCATTACTATACTAATGGTACTGATTATTATTTACTTGAGTAAGATATTGAAAAAAATAGAAAAGCAAGAACAAAAAAATATTCCCCGACAAGAGCAAAAGCAATAGTGGAAAACTATCGTTTTAAATAAATATAGTCCGAACGGTAGAGGAAAATCCAAATAAAAATCCAAAATTCATTCTTACAATGATTGATTTTTAAAAATTGAATAGTAATATTGCGAAGTTTTTGTATTTAGTGGTGAAAAGCGAAGTTTTGAAATACCCATAATTAATCTATGCATCTTATTCAAATATGAGTATTTTCTACTTGCGCTTCCCATCTAACATAAAGCAATCAATCAAAATCTAATTCAAAATGTCAGACGTTATCCGATTAAAAAAGGGCTTTGATATAAATTTGGTCGGCAAGGCAGAGAAAAAGTTAGTAGATAACATTCATCCTGATACAGTTGCTCTTGTACCTGATGACTTTGTGGGCATGGGTCGTCCGAAAGTGGTGGTACAAGAAGGCGATTTGGTAAAGGCAGGAACGCCGATTTTCTACGACAAATCTATGGAAGAGGTCATGTTTACCTCTCCTGTAAGCGGTGAAGTAGTCGAAATAAAGAGAGGCGAGAAACGCAAACTCTTAGAAATAAAAATCTTAGCTGATAAGGAAATCGATTACTTAGAATTCGAACGCTATACCGTATCCCAATTAGCGAGTCTAAGCAAGGAAGACATTATGCCTGAGCTACTTAGAAGTGGTGTTTGGGTCAATATGATTCAAAGACCTTACGGCATCATCGCTAATCCCAGTGATACTCCCAAAGCGATTTTTGTTTCTACCTTTGATTCCAATCCCCTTGCTCCTGACTATGATTTTGCCTACAAAGGACAGGAACAATTTTTCCAAGCGGGTATAGATATTCTTAAAAAAATAGTCCCTCAAAATTGTAATATCTATCTTGGTGTGAATGCCAAAGCAGAAGTTTCCAAGATTTTTGGAAGTGTTAAAGGTGCGGTTACTAAAAAATTTGAAGGCAAGCACCCTGCGGGTAATGTAGGGGTGCAGATTCATCATACTGCTCCTATCAATAAAGGAGAAATCGTATGGACTATTAAGCCGTATGGCGTTATTCAAATAGGAAAACTATTCCTCAATGGAGAGTATGACGCTTCTAAAAATATTGCTATTGTAGGCTCAGAAGTAACTAATCCTCAATATTATAAGACTTTTATTGGTGCAAATATAGAAAAGTATGTCAAAAACAATCTGAAGAGCGACCATGTTCGCTTTATTTCTGGGAATGTTTTGACAGGGCATAGAATCGAGGGCAATGGCTATCTTGGTTTTTATGACGAACAGCTTACCATTATTCCAGAAGGAGATAAACCAAGATTTGTACTGACCGACGGCTGGCTTGGCTTTAGCGACCGCTTAAGTATCCACAGAGCTTGGGGTTTGCTTTCTTTCCTCAATATGAGTAAGGAAAGAGTAATAGATACAAGTACCAATGGGGAAGAAAGAGCTTTTGTCGTAACGGGTACTTACGAACAAGTATTGCCTATGGACGTATTGCCTATGCACCTTATTAAGGCAATATTAGCAAATGACTATGACGGAATGGAATCTTTAGGTATTTATGAGGTCATAGAGGAAGATTTTGCACTTTGTGAGTTTGTAGATGTTTCTAAGCAAGAATTACAAGCAATTATTCGCAAGGGGATTAATATGATAAGGGAAAGCTAAGGTTTAAATGATGAATTTTTTTTAATTCCTTGTTTATTATTTATAATTTTCCTTTTGATTTAAAACTTTTCTTTGATACAAAAAATTATCTATAAGATAAGTTATGAAGTTTTTTCAATGTGATTTTAATAATCTGATTCATACCGTATAAAATTCATAATTCATAATTAAAAAAATGAAGTTTTTACATAAAATATTAGAAAAACAACGTCCTCTCTTTGAAAAAGGAGGGAAGTATGAAAAGTTTTTCTATCTCTTTGAGGCAGGGGAAACCTTTATGTTTACTCCGCCAACTACGACTCAAAGCAAGGGCGTACAGGTCAGAGATGCCATAGACTTGAAACGTCTGATGATGACAGTAGTTATCGCCATGGTTCCTTGTTTGATATTTGGAATTTGGAACGTAGGTCATCAGCACGCTTTGGCTTTTGGCAAAACAATGACTTTCATGGACAAATTCCTATTTGGAGCTTGGTACGTTGTTCCTATGATTATCGTTTCGTATGCTGCAGGCGGATTGGTAGAGGTCGTTTTTGCGCTGATTCGCAAGCACCCAATCAACGAAGGTTTTTTGGTTACGGGTATGCTTGTACCTTTGATATGTCCTGTAACAATCCCTCTCTGGCAGATTGGTTTAGCAAATATTTTTGCTATTGTATTGGCTAAAGAGGTTTTTGGCGGTACTGGCATGAATGTTTTGAACGTAGCAATGACGGCAAGAGCCTTTTTATATTTTGCTTATCCTTCTCAGATTTCAGGAGATGTTTGGACGGCAAATGAAACAGGAAATGTCATCTCTTTGGGAACACAAGGGCTGGTAGATGGTTATTCTGGTGCTACTGCTCTTTCGGTTGCGGCTTCGGCAGGAACAGCCAAAGCAGAGATTTTACAAGCATTTGCCAATTCTTGGTCGCCAGATTTGTTTAGTTTTTGGAATTTATTTTGGGGTGCGATACCTGGTTGTGTAGGAGAAACATCTACTTTAATGGCTCTGATTGGTGCGGCTATTTTAGTATTGACAGGAGTAGGTAGTGGGAGAATCATTGTTAGTGTTTTTGTGGGTGCTTATTTTATGGGTTGGGTATTCAATTTGTTGAGTGCTAATACTTTTGCTCAAATGCCTCCTCATTATCATTTAGTTGTTGGTGGATTAGCATTTGGCGCAGTCTTTATGGCAACAGACCCTGTATCAGCCTCTCACACAGCAACAGGTAAATGGATTTATGGTTTCTTGATAGGCGTATTGACCGTGATTATCCGAGTAGTCAATCCTGCTTATCCTGAAGGTATTATGTTAGCGGTCTTATTGATGAACGTTTTTGCTCCATTGATAGACCATTATGTAGTAGAAGCAAACAAAAAACGCAGAGAAAGGAGGTTAGTAAGTCGTGAAGCAATCTAATACTTATATTATTGGTTTTTCCATCGTTTGTACCATAATTTTGGGTGCGATGTTGTCTTTGGCAGCCGTAGGTTTGCGGGAAAAGCAAGCTATTGCCATAGATTTGGACAAGAAAAAGCAAATCCTTGGGGCTGTAATCACACTTAAAGAAGGAGATGATGTACAGTCTATTTATAGCAAACGCATTAAGTCTTTGGTAGTAGATGCGAATGGAGACGAGAAGCAAGGAGTAGTAGCCGAAAAAGTAGATATAGGCAAAAACTATAAACTTGCACCAGAAGCAAGAGAATACCCTGTATTCCAATTTGTTTCAGAAAGCAATCCCAATGAAGTAGAAGCATATATCCTCCCCGTTTATGGCAACGGTCTTTGGGATAGAATTTGGGGCTATTTGGCTGTGGGTGGAGATATGGCATCTATCAAAGGTATTGTATTTGACCACAAAGCAGAAACTCCGGGCTTAGGAGCAAGAATAGCGGATAAGGAAATACAGGATAGGTATGTGGGGAAAAAGCTATATGATGATAAAGGGGTATTTATGTCCGTAACTATGCTAAAGTCAGAGAAAGGTAATACGTTAGATGACTACAAGGTAGATGGAATGTCTGGTGCAACAATGACTGCCAATGGTGTAAATAGAATGATAAAAAGCTATGTAAGCTATTATCAACCTTATCTAAACAAGATAAAAGAAAAACTTACACCTAAAAAGGAGCCTGTAACCCCTGTAGTAGATTCTACTCAAATAAATGTAGATACAAGCAAAGCTGTAATAGATACAATCAATACAGTTAAAACACAATAAATCAAGTGTTCAGTAAAATTGAATTTTCAATATTAAAATAATTTGATATATGGCTGAAACAACAGTAGCAAAAGTAAAGCCAGCAGAAACTTTACTTTCAAAACGTAGAAAAGCATTAGTAACAGACCCGCTTAATAGCGATAACCCCGTTACCGTACAAGTATTGGGGATATGTTCTGCTTTGGCGGTTACAGTAAAATTAGAACCGACTTTGGTAATGGCAATTGCCGTAGTGGTGGTCGTAGCTTTATCGAATTTATCTATTTCATTGATTAGAAATTTGATACCCAATCGTATTCGTATCATCGTGCAATTGGCAGTGGTAGCGACTTTGGTTGCTGTGGTTGACCAAGTGCTAAAAGCATATTTCTATGATGTTTCTAAATTACTTTCCGTCTTCGTAGGTCTAATTATCACCAACTGTATCGTAATGGGTCGTTTGGAGGCTTATGCAATGGGTAATAAGCCTTATGATTCTGTATTGGACGGACTTGGAAACGGATTGGGCTATTCATGGATTATTTTGACCATTGCCTTCTTCAGAGAATTATTTGGCTCTGGTGCTGTTTTTGGATTCAAAGTATTCGAAGCAATTGGTATTTCTGAAACAGGTTGGACGGGTGCGGCATTCCCTACCAATGGATTAATGACCTCACCTGTGGGCGCATTCCTTATCTTGGGTATCATTATTTGGGTGCAACGTCATTTTAACAAATATCACGAACATTAATATCAATGATGAATGATAAATTATAAATGATGAATTTATTTTTCTTCATTCATTTCATTCATAATTCATAATTATAAATTTATAATTGTATAACGATGGACTTAATCAATCTTGGAGTTAAATCAATTTTCATAGAAAATATGGTGTTTGCCTATTTCTTGGGAATGTGTTCATATTTGGCAGTATCGAAGAAAGTTTCTACGGCAATGGGCTTAGGACTTGCAGTAACCTTCGTATTGGGTATTACAGTGCCTTTGTGCTATCTTTTACAGACTTATATCTTGTCAGAAGGTGCATTGGCAGGTATTTTGGGAGATTCTTTCAAAACAGTAGATTTGGGCTTTTTGCAGTTCATTTTGTTTATTGCAATTATCGCCGCAACTGTACAGTTAGTAGAAATGATTGTAGAAAAAGCTTCCCCTGCCCTTTATGGTTCTTTGGGTATCTTTTTGCCTTTGATTGCCGTAAACTGCGCTATTTTAGGTGCTTGCTTATTTATGGTTCAGAAAGAATATGACCTCGTGCAATCAACGGTTTATGGCATCAGTTCTGGCATTGGCTGGTGGTTAGCGATTGTGGCTTTGGCGGCAATCAGAGAACGTTTAAAGTATTCTAATGTACCTGCTCCTTTGCGTGGCTTGGGTATTACGATGATTCTCACAGGTTTGATGGGTATAGCCTTCATGTCATTTATGGGAATTACTTTATAATATTGGCGAATCCATCATGGATTCTTATTGTCAAGGAGGTAATATAACATTTTAAAGTTATAATACCTCCTTCAGTTTTTATATTTACCCAATGTAATAATTTATTCAAGTCAATGATTTTTATAGACATAGATGGTACTTTGCTTACTTCAGCCCATACCATTACCCCTGCAACCAAAGAGGTAATCCAACACATTATTCATCACTTAAAAATACCTATTGTATTGGCTACCGCTCGCCCACCTCAAGGTACTTTCTTTATTTACAATGAATTAGCATTAGATACACCTTTAATTTGCTTTAATGGAGGATTAGTATTAGAAAAAAAAGCAAATAATGAATTTGATTATATAGATGATAATCAAGTTGCTCACCATTTTTTAGAGGAAATTCATCGTTATACAGACAAACAAGAAATTATTTTTAATACCTATCATAAAACAGAATGGTATGTTGATGCCTATAGTGCATTGGTGGAAAGAGAAGCTAATAACACAAAATCTAAACCTATACATACTCAAACACCGAACTTACTCAGGCAATGGAAGCAAGAAGATAAGGGAGCGCATAAGGTTTTGCTTATGGGGGAAGCAGAAAAATTAGACGATTTGGAAAAAAAGTTCAATGAAATATTTGATTCAGCATTAAATATTTCCAAATCTAAGCCTGTATATTTAGAAATTACACATCAGTCTGCGTCTAAGGCAAGAGCGATTCAGTTCATCGCAAAAAGATTTGGAGTGAGCCAATCCGAAGTAATTGCGATTGGCGACAACTATAACGATATGGAAATGATACAATGGGCAGGGAAGGGGGTTGCGATGGGAAATGCACCTAAAAAAGTGCAGGAAATAGCTGATTTTGTTACCTATACCAATAATGAAGAAGGCTTAAAAGTTGCTTTACAAAAAATTTTAAACTTGTAAGTAACTGTGGATTATTCCTTTAGAAATTGAATATTGGTAGATTATATTATAAATTCTATTTCTTTGAGAAATTTGAAAATCAATTATCGGACACGAATGGTGCGACATCTCGCAAAGTGTCCGATAATTTTGTTAAATTATTTATATCTTTTTAAAAAGATAGGCGTTTTTTGCTAATCTAAACTCCTGACAGTCATATTTCTAAAAAATATAGCCGCTCCAGCGTGCCGTCCCTGAAATCCGATTTTGCCTTTGGTTGGTTTTTGAGATTTTGGGGTGCTATCTACCAACCATTCAGGCATTTTTGTTCCATCGGGATTCGTCGTCGTCGATGTCCAATTTTTGAGGTTAATGTCATTGATAAGTTTCTTATTGAGAAATACTTGGATAGATTGCCCTTTGCAGATAATTTTTAGCTTATTCCATTTACCAGCTTTTTTTACCACGTTTTTGATAGAAGGAGCCTGCAAGCCAAACAAAGCACCGCATTTCCAATTGTCTGCCCAAGGTTTAATCTTTTCAGCATAGTCATCGGCGATTTGGATTTCAAAAGAATTGGTAAGCCACGCGCTCCCTTCTACCTTGCTACCATAGACAAATACACCACTATTTGCCGCAGTATCTGTTTTAAACTCTAATTCCAAGACAAAATTTTCGTATTCTGTTGTTGTCCAGATGTGTTTATCTTCCGTAGCCGTCAATATTCCATTGTCAAAACTCCAAACGCCTTTTTCATAAACCGCATTGGACAAGTCTGGTCTGAAGAGTGCCTCTCCCTTTTTGGATTGGGCAAAAGTAGATGAATAGGCAAATAGCAATGCTATTAAGAAAATAAAAAAGAACATTTTTTTAGATAACATATTCATTAGAAGTATTTTAGTTTTCATAATATTTTTAGTTTTTACTTTTTTGTAAAATTAAAATTTCTTTGCTCAAAAGACTAAAAAGCTATCCTCTAATTTTAATCTCACGAAATTTAAGCCAAGTAAGTGAGCAAATTAAAACGACACTTTAGCATGCTCTTCTCTTTAGGGTGTGCAAGTATTTGATAATGACCTAAACACGCTAAAGTTTATTTTACAATAAAAATGCACAATTGCTTATAAAAAATGAACAAATAATAATCAAAAAGTGAACAATGAAATGAATATATCCACATACTAATTTTGTGGCATCAAATTATTAATCTTATATCTGATGTCTAAATCATATCATTTCATTACAAATTGGCGAATAATCGCAAATAGAGAAGATGTCTATCACACCTTAGAAGAAGTAGAGGGACTGAAGCGTTGGTGGCGTTCTGTTTACCTCGATTTGAAAGTAATAGAAAAAGGACAAAAAGGAGGTATAGGGAAAGTAGTGGAACTTTATACCAAAGGATTTCTTCCTTATACGCTACGCTGGAAGTTTAAAGTAACAGAAACCAATTTCCCGCATGGGTTTGCTTTAGAAGCATTTGGAGATTTCGTAGGGCAAGGAGTATGGACTTTCCAACAAGAAGGAGCATATTGTAACATTACCTACGATTGGAAGATTGAAGCAGAGAAACCTTTATTAAAATACCTTTCTTTCTTGATAAAACCTATCTTCTCTGCTAACCACGAATGGGCTATGGCAAAGGGCTTAGTAAGCCTGCAATTAGAACTTCAAAGAAGAAAAGCTATTTCAGAGGCAGAAAGGAAAAGTATTCCTGCGCCTCCTGCGCCTACTTTCCCTCATAATATTTTGAAAAATAGCGTCTTATGACAAAAGTAAAAAAAGTTATCAGTAATAAAAGTTTGATTCAGAAATATAAATTTAGATAATAGTTACAAATTAGTGAATAGGGGAAGAGGAAGGCAAAGTGAAATAGAATGTACTTCCTTTTCCATATTCGCTTTCTACCCAAATTTTTCCTCCATTTTTCTCTACGAAGTCTTTGCAAAGGAGTAAGCCCAAACCTGTACCTTTTTCATTTTGTGTGCCTCTGGTGGTATAAAGGGTATTTGACTCGAAAAGTTTCTGGGACTGTGCTGTGGTCATGCCTATTCCTGTATCTTTGACTGCAATGGTAACAAAATCTTTGATTTCCTGCCTTGCTGAAATAGTAATATTTCCATGGACATGGGTAAATTTGAGAGCATTGGCTATCAAATTCCTAAGAATGACTTTCACGTGATTGAGGTCTGCATACACGCTAATATTTTCTGTTACCTCATTGTAAAATTTGACTTGCTTGTTTTGAGCAATGAAGCTAAATAATTCTATTTTTTTATCAATAAGTTCTTGAATATCAATAACTTCTTTTTTTAGTGTTGCTCCTTCCATTTGGCTTGTTGCCCATTGTAACAAGTCATTCAAGGTCGTATCTGTGCTATCCAATCGTTTTTGAATATCTTTAGCAATTTCTTGAATTTCTTGCCTGCTTAAAATATCTGATTCCAAAGCCGCTAACATTCCTTTTAATGTATTAAGGGGACTGCGAAGGTCATGCGAAATAATAGAAAATAGTTTGTCTTTGGTCGCATTACTTTCTCTGAGTTCTAAAGTTCTTTGATTGACTTTGCTTTCCAACTCTCTATTTTTCTCCTCGATGAAGGCGGCTTTTTCATGTGATTGAGCTAATTTTTGTTCTATTAAAGCCTTTTTTACCTCATTGATTTTGTTTGCCAATCCTAATGAAAACAAGCCCATTTCTACCAAAGCCCCTAATAACGCTATATTAAAAGTATAGATAGTATATTCATTTGCAGGAACTTGAATATAAATAATGGTGGATAGAATAAGAAAACTAATACCCAATAAGTAAAAGTAGGTAGTGGTTTTTCGCTGTTTATAAGCCACAATGATTGCTATCAATAACATGACAACATTAGAAAGCAGGATTGTAAATTCAAATAGCTGATAGAAATAAACAAACTTATTTAAAAATATTAAAAATAAATTCACTATAATTAAGAAAATCAACCACTTAGTAAGTTGGTTTGCCCAAGCTAAAAAATGCTTAATTTCTAAGAAACTTTGTGTAAATAACAACTGGAACAGGGTAAATAAGAGTGGGCTTAATAAGGAAATAAGTAATCCATATTTGGGTGGGTCTGGAGCTATCCAATCATTGTAAAAATCTCTCTCTACAAAAACTCTCACCCCATAAAACAAAAGATAAAGTATGTAAAAAAGATAGCTCTTATCCCATAAAGTAAAGAATAACACCATATTATAAAAAAACATCATGCCCAATGCTCCAAAAAATAGCAAAGTAAAAACATATATACTTTCCTTATTCTTTGTCCAAAAGGTTTGATAATCTCC
>JALOMS010000756.1 GCA_025455345.1 Thermoflexibacter sp.
AAAAATATGTATAGAGTAGTCATTGGAGATTTTGAATCTCATGCAGATGCTACCAATAAAAAAACTGAACTTGGCTCGGAATTTAGTCAGACTTGGGTATTAAAGGCACAATAGGATATTGTGATGTATAAATAATAAATAAGAGTCTGAATTTCAGATAGTAACGAATGAAGTAATACTCCCTTATTATGTTTGAGGATTTATTCAATAAAACCTTTTACAATAACACCTTATCTGCTTGGCTTCTTGCTGGAAGTATTGTTATTGTTTTTATCATTCTTGGTAAGGTAACTTATTGGTTATGTACTAAGGTGATAAAAAGACTGACAAGTAGGACAAAAAGCAAGTTAGATGACATCGTATTGGATATGGTAGAAGAGCCTGTGGTATTGTCTATCGTATTGGTAGGAATATGGTACGCACTTTCTACCTTACGCATACAGGCTCACATCCAAGACTGGATAAATAGAGGCTATTACGTATTGATTATTTTTAATGTTACTTGGTTTATCTCTCGCTTAAGTGATGCCCTTATCCAAGAATATGCTATTCCGTGGGCAACTCGCACTAAATCAGACTTAGATGACCACATCATTCCTCTTCTAAAAAAAAGTATTCGTATTACACTTTGGGCAGTAGCGGTCATTATTGCGGCGGACAATGCAGGTTATGACTTAGGTACATTATTGGCTGGTTTGGGGATAGGAGGTTTGGCATTCGCGCTTGCTGCCAAAGAAACTTTGGCAAATTTCATCGCAGGCATTACGATTATTGCAGATAGACCTTTCTCAGCTAACCAATGGATACTCGTAAAAGGATACCGCGCCAAAGTAGAGGAAGTAGGCATCAGAAGTACGCGATTCCGAACCGATAAAGGGGCATTAGTAACTATTCCTAATGCAGACTTAGTCAATACTACGATTGAAAACTACTCCGAAGGGGTAGGTATTACAGAAGAAACAGTGTTGCCTTTGTCTTACGAAATGGACGAGAAGCAATTGAGCTTTGCTTTTGAATTACTCAATGAAATTATTCGTAATAACCCCAGAGTGGCTAATACCTGTGCTATATCATTTGATACAATGACAGAAACCGCATTGATAGTTCGTTTCCGCTATTATGTCAATCCCCAAGAATCTCATAGTGCAGTGCGTACAGAGGTATTTTTAGAAATTTATAGACAATTCCGAAAACACAATATCAAAATAGCAAAACCTATCCGCAAGATAGAAGTAGATGGCATAGGAAGAGATATTATTTTAGAAAACTTAATGGGAAACAATGTTTTAGATTAAAATACTTTCTATGGAAAAATCTATTACCATATCTCTAAATACTACTTATCATGTATTAGGAGAGTTAAGTGAAAAAACCGAACAAGTTTGGTTTCTGTTGCATGGATACGGTCAGTTAGCTTCTTTTTTTATCAAAAAGTTTGATTTTTTAGATTTGCAAAAGAACTATTTGATTGCACCTCAAGGGTTTAATAAATTTTATTTGGAGGGATTCTCGGGGAGGGTTGGTGCAAACTGGATGACCAAAGAAGACCGACTGAATGAGATTGCTAATTATACAAATTACCTCAATCAGGTTTACTACAATGAACTAAAAAATATTGATAATCAAAATATTAAAATTAATGTACTTGCATTTTCCCAAGGATGCGCTACGGCGAGCAGATGGATTGCTTATGGACATTTCAAACCACATCAATTGATACTTTGGGCGGGAGAAATACCTCAAGATGTGGTAGATAGTGAGGTTTTCAAATCATTGCCTCTGACTATTTTTTGGGGAGAGCAAGATGAACTTATCAAATCTGACATGATTGCTATATTTGCCAATCGGCTGAGAGAAGCAGGACTTTTCCCTCGAATAGTAAAGTTTGATGGTAAGCATGAGGTTGATATAGAAGTATTTAAGCGTACAATCCTATAAAAAAACCATCTTCCTCAAGTGCAACAGGAAAAGTTTGGAGTGAAGCGCAACCATTACCTGAAGTTTCTTCACCTGTTGCTAAATCAAACCGATAAGCGTGCCAAGGGCAAATAACTTCATTCCAATTATTAATACGTCCTCGACTTAGGGATTCTTTGAGATGTGAACACTCATCTTGTACAGCAAAAAAACCTTGATGACTATGGGATAGACAAATACTTATATTTTTTATAACTACTCTTACAGACTGATTTAAGGGTAATTTCTTTTCTGCCTCTGCAAGTGAGTCAAAGATTTTGTACCATCTGAGTTCTTCCATTATTCTGTATCTATTCCCTGAAAAGCTTTAAAGATTTCGATAAGTTTATCTTTTTGGATTGGTTTAACGATGAAATCAAAAACTCCGTTAATAGTTTTTGCTTTAGTAAGGTCTGCTCCGTCTATGGAGGAAGTTACTACATATACACGCGCATATTTTGCCAAAGGTGGCTGTATAGCAAGATACTCGTCCAAAAATTGCCAACCATCCATTTCAGGCATATTAATATCCAACAAGATGATGTCTGGAAGTTTATCAGCTTCCGCACTATTATTTCTAAGAAAAT
>JALOMS010000133.1 GCA_025455345.1 Thermoflexibacter sp.
GACAATCCAGAAATTTTTATTGCCTCTTTTGACCGCCCTAATTTGAGTTTGACCGTACTGCCCGCCCAAAATAGATTGATACAGATTAAGCGTTTTTTGCAAAATCACCCGCGCCAATCGGGGATTATTTATTGCCTAAGCAGAAAAGGTACACAAGACTTGGCGGAAAAGCTACAAGATGAGGGATTTAATGCCGCTTACTACCACGCAGGAATGACCGCAGAGGAGCGCAATGTTACCCAAGAGGCATTCATCAACGACCAAACGCAGATTATTTGCGCCACCATTGCCTTTGGCATGGGCATAGACAAGTCCAACGTGCGCTGGGTCATTCACTACAACCTACCCAAAAATTTAGAAAGCTATTACCAAGAAATAGGGAGAGCAGGACGCGATGGACTAAAAAGCGACACCTTGCTTTTTTATAGTTATAGAGATGTTTTTACGCTCCGTGACATGATTACGGCAAATCAAAGCCCCAATACGGAGGTGCAACTGATGAAATTGGAGCGTATGCAGCAGTTTGCGGAGGCGCAGATTTGTAGGCGAAAAATCTTGTTGAGCTACTTTAACGAAGATTTGTTGCACAATTGCAATAACTGCGATGTGTGCAAAAATCCTCCTGCATGGTTTGAGGGGACAGTGGTGGCACAAAAAGCCCTTTCTGCCATTGCACGCGCAGGTGAGCAGGTAGGTATGGGAATGTTAATAGATATTTTGCGAGGGTCAGGCAAGCAAGAACTCATTGAGAAAGGCTACAATAAAATCAAAACTTATGGCGCAGGCAAGGACATCAGCGCGGGCGATTGGCAACAGTACCTACTTCAATTTTTGCAATTGGGCTTGATAGAAATTGCTTATGATGACGGCAATACGCTCAAACTCACCGAAGCAAGCAAGCAAGTGTTGTTTGGCAACCGCAAAGTCAATCTGGTGCAGATGAACGTGATTTTGCAAAAAAACCAAGAAAAGAAAGACGAACTCAAAGAAAAGTCGCCTACACAACTCTTGAAAGAATCTCTTTTTGAAGAACTTAGCATACTTCGCAAGGAAATTGCCCTTGCCGAAGGTATCCCGCCTTACTTGGTATTTACGGACGCAACCCTGACCGACATGGCAGACAAAAAACCGCTTACCGAACCTGACATGAAAAACATCAGTGGGGTAGGCGAAAGGAAATACAAGCAATACGGTAGGAAATTCCTCAAAGTAATTTACGACTTTGCCTTAGAGAAAGCAAAACAAGGCGAAAAAATTACAGGAGGTACATATCTCCTTAGTTTTGAACTATTTAGACAAGGGAAAAAGATAGAAGAAATTGCCAAAGAAAGAAATTTAGGCAGTGGGACTATTGTTGCTCACCTTACCTATCTCTATGAAAATGGTTATAAAATTGATGTCTTACAATTTGTTGATTTACAAGAAGTTGAAAAAGTAAAACAAGCAACCCTTGCGCTTGGGCAGGCAGAGCGCGTGAAGGAAATTTTTGACTATCTCCAAGAGCAAATCTCTATGGACAAAATCCGCTTTGCGCTGTCGTATATGAAAAGGGAAGGCAGGTAAATTAACTATTTATTGTAAAAATCACAGAAAACACTAAATTTGTAATTATAAAGAGCATGAGTAGAATAAGTTTTTAGAATGTATAAATGAGGGTTGGGCGTAATTATATCCAATAAAATATGATTATTAATTTATTAAACTGAAACCCCCACCTCATTGAACAAATAGCAAACTCAATATGGAAAATAGCAATTTACTTGATACTAAAACGGTAAGTAGCAATGAAGTTTTAGGAAATGGCAAAAAATACATTGTACCTATTTATCAGAGAGATTATTCTTGGAAGGAGGATACTTGGGAAGATTTATGGTCAGATATTTTGTTAGTATCATCAAGTGAAATAGTACATGACATGGGAGCAATTGTATTACAAAGTAAAGGGAATGATACTTATGCTATTATTGATGGACAACAGCGATTAACTACAATCACGATTATCGCCTTAGCTTTTATTCAAAAGATTAAGCATTTAAGTGAAGAAGGTATTGAAAGAGAAGCCAATGAGGAAAGAGTAAGATTGCTAAACACTAAATTTGTTGGAGATAAAGACCCTTCTTCACTTACCTATTTTAGCAAACTGACTTTGAATGAAAATAATGATGCTTTTTTCCAAAGAAACATTTTACTATTAAAACGCCCTGATAGCATTGTTTTCAAAAAACTCAAAGATTCCAATAAACTCTTGTTAAAGGCGTATGATTTTTTTTATAATAAAATAGAGCAATATTTTTTAGGTGAAAAGAGAGGGGAACAAATCGCAAAATTCCTCAATGTGATTGTAGCTAAACGCCTTATGTTTATACAGATAATTGTAGAGAATGAGTTACGTGCTTACACAGTTTTCGAAACGTTAAATTCTCGTGGTGTAGGGCTAACTGTAACAGATTTGCTAAAAAATTATCTTTTCTCATTAGCATCAAATATTGATTTGCCACGTATTCGCCCACAGTGGGATAGAATTGTGGATACAATAGGATTAGACAATTTCCCAATTTTTTTAAGGCATTATTGGATTTCAAGGAGTAAATTAGTGCGTCAAGAATATTTGTATAAAAGCATAAGAGCAAAAATTCAGAATGCTGATGACCTTTTTTATTTACTTGATGAATTAGAAAAAAATGCTGTTTTGTACGTTGCACTCAATAACTCCTCTGATGAATTATGGCGAGGTAATAAGGAGGTCAAAAAACATATTGTAGAGTTAGAAATTTTCCAAGTTAAGCAATGCCTGCCACTACTATTGATAGCGTATGAAAAACTGCATGACCTTTTTGATAAAGTGCTAAGGATTATTACTGTAATTTCTTTTCGTACTACTATTATAGGAGGCTATCATAGTGGGAGATTAGAAGAAGTTTATAATCGAGCTTCTATCAAAATAGCCAATGGAGAAATTATTAATCCTCAGCAACTTGCAGAAGAAATCAAAGAATTGTATTTGAGTGATACAGATTTCAAAAATGATTTTTCTACCATTTCCCTTAACACGAGGAGAAATAAAAAACTTATTAGATACATTCTTTTTGAGTTAGAAAATCAAATAAGTGGAGGAACTTTATATGATTTTGAAGAAAATTCAGCTACGATTGAACATATACTTCCTGAAAATGCGGCAACAGAATGGGAGCAACATTTTTCTAAAAATGTAATAGAAAATTATGTTTTTAGAATAGGAAATTATACACTTTTGGAAGCAAACAAAAACAGAAATATTGGCAATGAATCTTATGCAGATAAAGTTAAGGTATTCAAAACAAGTAGTTTCGCATTGACCAATCAAATTGATTATCCTGAATGGAATGCTAATAGCATAGATAAAAGACAATCTGATTTAGCAAAAGTAGCGACCTCTGTTTGGAGAACTCCTTATATTTAGAATTAATCCCTCAAGTCAGACAAACAAAATCAAGGAAATTTTTGAGTATGTGGAAAGGGAAGTAAAATAAAATGTTTTATAAAAACAACTCACTGATATTCAATTATTTACAATAAGTATTTCTTGCCCTAAGAGCGATTTCTATTTCTAATTCACTTGCTTTTTTGAGGTCTTTACAGCACTCATTGAGCATTTTGAGGTTATAATAGGCAATCCCACGATTATAATAAGCAATACCATCTTCTGGTTCTATGGCGATGGCTTTGGTATAAAAGGCAACCGCCTCTTTGAATTGATTTTGTTTAAAATAAAAAGTAGCCATACAATTATAGGCTTTGCTATTTTCAGGCTCTATTTGGATAGCCTTCTCATAATCTCGCCTTGCACCCATAAAATCTCGTAGCTTTTCTTTTGCCAAGCCTCTGTTAATGAATACATTTGCATTTTTTAGATTTAAAATAATAGCAGAATCATAGTCTGCAATTGCGCCTTTATAATTGCCTTTATTATCTTTTTCCACACCCCTATTTAGATAGAAAAAAGGGCTGGTTTCTTGCTCATACACAACACTATCCAATTCTATATCTTCTTGTGCATTATCCCTCAAAATTTTCTTATATTTTAAGGGGTTTTTGGTTGTAATGACTATTGCTTGGGATTTGCCTTCGCTCATTTTATCACCAAATATTTTCAAAGAATCTTGGTCTTTGTAAATAGTAATGCTTTCTATATCATCGGGAGTTATAAGGTCTAAAATATTATTTTTCAGGGATTTAGTAAATATCAAATATCCATCTACTACGTATAGAATACTATCTTTGGCATTGGGGGTAGCGTTTTTTTGTCCAAAGGTCAATTGAGAAATGAAAATACCCAAAAGCAGAAATATAAGTTTGATAATTTGTCTAAGCATTTGAAAATATATAAGTTACAATAAGATGAATGGTTAGAGATTTGCAAAAATACACAATTTTTTCGTAAATAATCACGCAAAGTTTCTGCAAAGACTAAAATATGATTTCATTTGTAGCATCATAAAGTAATCTATTGTAAAATAAAGGTTTAAGTAGCAAAACGCAAAAAAGTTTGGTAATTTGCAAATTTTTCACTCCTTTTGTTGTACCTTTTTTAAGATTAGGAATTATAAAGGTTGAAAACAGCGCAATCTTGTATTTTTTAATCCAAATTCTAAATATTTTGCAGATAAACTATGGAATTATTGATTGATTTAGTAAAAATTGTATTGCCTTCTGCCTTAGTTCTGTATGGTATGTATCTCACTGTCAAGTCTTTTTTGAGCAAGGACTTCGATAATCAACTCATCAAACTCAAGGCAAAAAACACAGAAGTTACCTTGCCTTTGCGCCTTCAGGCATACGAGCGGATGTCCTTATTTTTAGAAAGAATGACCCCTAATAACTTGCTCATTAGGCTCAATGACGTAAACTATAATGTAGGCGAACTGCAAGAGATTCTCCTGTTTGAGATTAGGCAGGAGTTTAATCATAACCTTTCTCAACAGATTTATATGAGTGATGAGGCTTGGCAACAAATCAAAGACGCAATAGAAAATCTAATGGCAGTGATTAATGACTGTGCGTCCGAACTGAAAAAAGATGAACCTTCTTTACAGTTAGTAAAAAAGATATTTTCAAAAATCATTGAAAATCAAAATGATATAACAAGCGATGCGTTGAGATTTATCAAAAATGAAGTCAGGAATTATTTTTAAGATATTAACCTATTGGATTGGTATAAGCATTCCAATTTTTTATGACTTTATATCACGCTTTTTTTTAGATTTTCTTTTTTTTCTTTTTTCTTAAGTAATTTCTTCAGCTTTCTCATCAAAAATGCTTGGTAAATACTCCGAATAGATTGATAGGTATTTGCCAAGTATTTTTCTGTCTTATATAGTTTAACCCATTGTATATCAGATATGTTTTCTTCCATTTGTGGTTTTAAGTTGCTATCATCTACACATTCCATTTCAAACCAAACTGTTTTTTTCAGAATGTTCTGATTGTTTTGTAGGTAGGTATGCCATGTAACACCTACCTTGTCCTTTATGACCGTAGTAATGCCACATTCTTCGGCTACTTCTCTTACGGCTGCTGTGCGCTCATCTTCTCCCTTATCTATCTTCCCTTTGGGGAAATCCCACTTCTCTAAACGCTTCATAAACAATACTTTATTTTTCTTTGTAACAATTCCTCCTGCCGCTTTGACAATCTTAAAGTATTTTTTTACCTCTTCTATGACTTTTTCATAATGCTCTACTTCAAAGCAGTATTGTCTGTGAGGAGATGTATTTGTTTCTTTTATTTTCTCATATACAGCGATGATTTCATCTGCTGAGTCTGTCCGAATATATGCTCCTTCGCTAAATTCGGTAGGTTTATCGATAATATTGATGAGAATCTCATTGGTAAATATCTGCATATCTGCTAATAGTTAAGTTTTCGATACTTTTGAAAATATTTTTATTTAATGAATTTGGATGTATGACAATTTTTGTGGAAATGGCTCACACCCTGAAAAGGGTGTGTTATGCAAACATTATCAGTAAGTTAGTTTTATTTAACCCGCCGTTAAAACAGTGGGAACTCATTTTTATGAAAGCTGAAATGCTATTTTATACCAAATATATCATATCTAATGGGACTTTAATACAGAAAACGCATAAAAAAGTTGAATTGATAAAGTATATTTTACAATGAAATGTTCATTTACTTATTAACCCAATACTAATCGTTAAGCTATTACTTTGAGATGTTTTTTTATGAAATCTATTTTTGATTTTAAGCCCTCTGTTGTTTTGTCCAAAACAGTTACATGCCCCATTTTGCGGAAGGGTTTAGTGATTGTTTTACCGTAGAGATGCACATATACACCCTCTAAGGAAAGCACTTGTTCTAAGCCTTCGTAGCGAGCATTTCCAGTATAACCTTCTTCGCCAAGCAGATTGACCATGGCGGCGGGTAGAATAGTCGCCGTAGAGCCAAGCGAAAGATTCAAGATTGCTCTCAGATGTTGTTCATATTGAGATACATAATTTGCTTCAATGGTATGATGTCCGCTATTGTGAGGGCGAGGAGCTACCTCATTGACCAATACTTTTTGGTCTTTGGTCAGAAACATCTCAACAGCTAATAATCCTACAAAATCCCATTTTTCTACTATCAATGTAGCGATTCTATTGGCTTCTTTTTCAACCATTTCAGAAATATTGGCAGGAGCAAAGAGAAATTCCACTAAATTGTAAATAGGATTAAAAGCTAACTCAACTACGGGAAAGGTCTTGACTTCACCAGCCTCATTGCGTGCGATAATGACAGAAATTTCTTTTTCAAAATCTACAAACTTTTCTAATAAACTTGGTGCATCAAATCCTTTGGCAATATCATCATGGTTAAAAATTTTTTGTACACCGCGTCCGTCGTAGCCCTCCTTGCCTAATTTTTGGACTGCGGGCAGAAAATCTATGTGCTTTTTTATTTCTTCGCGATTCTCGATAAGTAGGAAGTCAGCCGTAGGAATTTGATGTTTTTCAAAAAACTGTTTTTGCAATCTTTTATCTTGTATTTCTCTGACTATATGAGGTTTAGGAAACACTTTCACTCCTTGTGATTGTAAGTATTCCATTGCCTCTGTATTGACATTTTCTATTTCTATGGTAAGTATATCTACTTCTTTCCCAAAATCTACCACCGTTTGATAATCTGTGAGCTTGCCCTGCACAAAATCATTGGTAAGAACCTTGCAGGGCGCAGAAGCGTCAGGGTCTAAAACCTTGCAGAGGATATTAAGGTCTGCCGCAGATTGGATAAGCATTTTGCCTAACTGACCTCCCCCTAAAATTCCAAGTCTTGTTTGCTGATAAGACATGATAATGTATGTGTTATAGTGAAGTTTACTAAAAAAATGTTTGTTTTTTGGGTCAAAAGTAGGTATTTAGTAACAAGAAAAAAATTAATCGAGGAAAATAGGTCTTCTTACTAAGTATGTATATTATTGCTAACTTTGTAAGAACGTACAAATAAATTATAAAATCACCTTACTAATTGAATACAAATGATGAGAAAAATTACTCTATTGCTATTTTTTGCTTTTTTGCAAAGCCTCATAACTTATGGGCAAGAGTTAAGCTACTACTTGCCTGATAGTGTTACCTACAATCCTGCGATTCCTACGCCTGAGTCTGTGATAGGTCATAAGGTAGGACAGTGGCACATAACTCATGACAAATTAGTTTATTACATGAGAGAACTCGCAAAATCTTCTGACCGCATCAAAATAGAGCAGACAGGAAAATCCCACGAAGACCGTCCTCAAATACTATTAACGATTACTTCTGCTAAAAATCATGCAAACTTAGAGCAAATTCGCCAACAACATCTGGAACTTTCCAACCCAAGCAAGTCAGCAAGTCTGATTATTGATAATATGCCTGTGGTAGTTTGGCAGGGATATAGTATCCATGGCAATGAACCAAGTGGGGTGAACGCCGCCTTGTTACATGCTTATTACTTAGCCGCCGCACAGGGAAAATCCATAGATGACCTGTTGGACAATACTGTTATTCTGCTCGACCCCGCTTTCAATCCTGATGGGATTAATCGCTTTGCTCACTGGGCTAATATGCACAAAAGCAAGCACTTGGTTACAGACCCACAAAGCAGAGAGTTCAATGAAGTGTGGCCAGGGGGAAGATTTAACCATTACTGGTTTGACTTAAATCGTGATTGGTTACCTGCCCAACATCCTGAAAGTCAGAATCGTTTGAAAAAATTTCATGAGTGGAGACCTAATATCCTTACCGACCACCATGAGATGGGTTCTAACTCTACTTTCTTTTTCCAACCCGGCGTGCCTGCACGTACTAACCCTCTGACTCCTGCTAAAAATCAAGAACTTACAGGAAAAATAGGAAAGTTTCATGCTACATTCTTAGATAGGATAGGTTCGCTTTATTATAGTAAGGAAGGTTTTGATGATTTTTATTATGGCAAAGGTTCTACTTATCCTGACATTCATGGCGCAGTAGGTATCTTATTTGAACAAGGTAGCTCGCGCGGGCATGCTCAAGAAACCATCAATGGCATTTTGACATTCCCTTTTACTATTCGCAATCAGTTTACTACCTCTCTTTCTACCTTAGAAGCGGCAAAAAACTTGCGTAAAGAACTGCTGAATTTCCAAAGAGAATCTTTCCAAACAGCCCTACAACAAGCCAATGCTTCGCCAATTAAGGGCTACATAGTCGGAGATAAAAATGATAAAGCAAAAACGTATCACTTCTTAGAATTATTGGAAAGACACCAAATAGAAGTCTATGAGCTTAAAGGAAAAATAAATGTTGATAATCAAGAATTTGAAAGCGGTTCTGCTTTTATTATTCCTACTAATCAAACTCAATACAGGCTAATAACTACAATTTTCCAAAAAGAAACAAAGTTCAAAGATAGCCTTTTTTATGACGTTTCAGCATGGACAATGCCTCTTGCTTTTAATCTGCCTTATGGAGAAATCAAATCTTTGAATAGTACCATTTTGGGTAGCAAAGTTAGTAAAGCTAATTTTCCTACGGGCGAGGTAGTTGGGGGTAAAAGTGAATATGCGTACCTCTTGGAATGGGACGAATACTATGCGCCAAAATTAGCTTATGAAGTGCTTGCTTCGGGTTTAATAGCCAAAGTAGCCACTGACCCCTTTGAGATAATAACGGCAAATGGTGCGATGAAGTTTGACTATGGAACAATCATGATTCCTACTAAAAATCAAGTAAAAAGTCCCGAAGAAATTTATCAACTCATTGATAAACAAGCAAAAATAAATGGACTTAAAGTATATGCCGTCAAAACAGGTCAAGTCATAGATGGCATAGATTTAGGAAGTAATAGCTTTTCCGCATTAGAAAAGCCAAGAGTAGCAATGATAGTAGGCGCAGGAGTAGCTCCGAGTGATGCTGGCGAAATTTGGCACTTAGCAGACCAACGTTTTGGTATGCCTATCAGCCAAATAGATGTAAACAATTTTAATGGAGCAAACTTGGATAAATACAATACACTACTGATGGTAAGCGGCTCATACAACAGTATTAACAAGGACAAAGTAAAAGCATGGGTACAAAATGGAGGCACTTTGGTTCTTTTTGAGAATGCTATCCAATGGGGAGCGAACGGATTGGTTACTATCAATTTCAAAAAAGCAAAAACTGATAGCATGAAAGTTGTT
>JALOMS010000757.1 GCA_025455345.1 Thermoflexibacter sp.
TTAATTGTTAGTTGTTGTATTTCTAACAAGAAACTTTGAACTTTAAACCAAACTTGTATTTCTAACTATCAAACTATTCAGCTATCCAACTATTAAAAAACTTACTAATTAACACTATGATAAAGAACTACTTAAAAATAGCATTTCGGAATTTTCAAAAGCACAAACTGTTTACCTTTGTGAATATATTTGGCTTGGCAATGGGTTTTTCCATTTGTTTGCTTGCGATTATTTACATTTATGAAGCGCACAACTACGACACTTTTCATAAGCTTGGCGACCGTATTTACCGCATTACATCTGCTGTAGAGTTTGAAAATGGAGAAATTGAAGGTTTTGCGACTACACCCTATCCTTTAAAAACGCAAATTCAGCATAGTTTTTCTTTTGTGGAAAATAGCACAAGGATTTACACAGGCATTGTGGGTCATCATGTTACTTTGCAGAAAGAAAACGAATCTACTAACATTGATATTTATTTTGGTGGAAGTGCCTTTGTAGAGCCTTCTTTTTTTGAAATATTTGATTTTGAATTACTTGTAGGAAATGAGAAAACTGCTTTGAGCAATCCAAATACCATAGTTCTGTCAGAGGCAATTTCAAAGAAGTTTTTTGGAAATGAAAACCCTATTGGCAAAACTATCATTTTCAAAGAGATAGGAGAATTTACAGTTACAGGAATCTTACAAAAAAATACTGAAAAATCTCACCTAAGTTATGAAGTGCTTATTTCTGCTTCATCGCTGGAAGGTCTTGCCAAATCTGGTAAATTTAACCTCAACTTGGAAGCGTGGAGAGATTTTTGGACTTGTGGAACATACGTAGTATTAAAAGAAAATGCTGATATTGAAACATTTAAGCAGGGACTCGCCCAAATAGAAAAGAAACATTTGCAAAACTTAATTTTTGAAAAAGCACCCGAAGGCTGGACTGTACAATCTTTTTCTTTTGAGCTACAAGCATTGAAGCATATCTCTCCAAGTACAGGAAAGAGAGGAGAAATGGGCAGGGTAGGTGCGCCCTTACAAGGATTGTTGGCATTGGCGGCTTTGGCAATGGTCATTATGCTTTCCGCTTGTTTTAATTATACCAATTTAAGCCTAATTCGCTCATTATCAAGAGCAAAAGAAGTAGGAGTCCGCAAAGTAGTTGGTGCAAGAAGAAGTCAAATTTTTGTCCAATTCCTTTCAGAATCTATCATCATTGCTTTTGGTTCTTTGATTTTAGGATACGTTTTTCTCACACTGATAGAGGATTTGCCCCAAATAAGGCGCATGATGGAAGGGGTAAAAGTAACTTTCCCTATTGTATTGATTTTCTGCCTATTTGCCTTATTCATCGGCTTGCTGGCAGGTGGTTTCCCTGCATGGTTGCTTTCGGCATTCCAACCCGTAGAAGTGCTGAAAAAACTAAGTAATATTAAGATTTTCAAGGGCATAGCCCTACGCAACGGATTGGTAGTTTTCCAATTCCTCTTATCGCTAATCGTAGTCATTGTTTTGTTCGTCTTATACAAACAAAATACCTTTGTTGCCACTGCCGACTATGGTTTTGATAAGAAGAACATCATCAATATAAGTTTGCAAT
The DNA here is from genome assembly GCA_025455345.1 of Thermoflexibacter sp. Taxonomy (GTDB): domain Bacteria; phylum Bacteroidota; class Bacteroidia; order Cytophagales; family Thermoflexibacteraceae; genus Thermoflexibacter. The sequence goes on from JALOMS010000757.1 coordinate 1,588, forward strand.
ATAATGACTATCAAATACTTGCTAATGAATTAAGTAAAGACCCAAGAATAGAAAGCCTATCAGCAACCTCTGAAAATTTAGGTTATTTCCCAAGCGGGCGGGAAACATTCCGAAAAGATAAGACAGCAACCGAAGGAATCAGTATTGATACTTATGATGTATCTCCTACTTTTGTTAAAACTATGAATTTAAAACTCTTAGCAGGAACTACTTTTCCGCCAAACCTCTCTGATAAAAACGAACAATACGTAATTTTAGATGAAGCAGCGGCAAAAAGGTTAGGTTTAGGTAGCCCTGTGGAGGCAGTGGGGCAATCTGTTTTTCTTAATGACTCTGTTCCTCTGCAAGTAGTAGGCATACTCAAAAATTTCCGCTATATCAGCCTGAATAATAAGAGTATTGGCGCAAATATGCTGGCGTTTCGCTATCGCCCAAAGGCATTTACTTACTTGAATGTAAAGACAACAGAAGGAAATATGCTGGCAGTAAATCAAAGTTTGAAAGGTATCTGGAAAAAACTTTATCCTAAGCAAGACTATGAAGCACATTTTTACGAGGAGAGATTTTTTCAGGCACACGCTCATCGTGATGATTTGCTATTTGTTGCCTATTTAGCCGCTATTGCTTTGTCTATTGCTTGTTTGGGCTTGCTCGCGATTTCTTCCTATATAGCAGAAACGAAAGTCAAAGAAGTAGGCATACGCAAGATATTTGGTGCAGAGGTAAGGCAGATTATCTGGTTGCTTTCCAAAGGTTTAGCAAAATTATTGGCGATTGCTACTATCATTGCCTTACCTATTGGCTACATAATAGGAGAAAAAATAGTACAAGAATATGCCGTGCAGGTGAGCTTTACATTTGACATATTGCCACTTAGTGTTATTTTAGTCGCATTTATTGGTTTTGCTATTATTTTATCACAAACGTATCGGACGGCGAGTGAGAAATAGTTGGAATAGTTTAGTTGTTAAATAGTTGGTTGTTAGTTGTTGGTTGTCAGTTGTTGTATTTCTAACCAAAAACAAGAAACTTGTATTTCTAACTATAAACTTTGAACCAGAAACCATGAACTTTGAACTAAATCTGTATTTCTAACTATCAAACTATTCAGCTATCCAACTATTAAAAATTTCGCCCACATACTTACGCTGGTAAGATTTTAG
>JALOMS010000134.1 GCA_025455345.1 Thermoflexibacter sp.
TGAAGGTTTTACAAATGGATACCATCATTATCAAGACTTAGAAGAAGAACCTGTATATCAAAAGGCAAAATATAATAATGCCCAAGAAGACTTAGCAGAGAAGTTTGTTACCAGCAAACAGTACAACTCGGTAAACTTCAAACCTGTGATTGACCGTTCGTCTAAAAATAAGCAGGTAGAAAATAAGGCAAAAAGTGAAGTCTATAAGCAAGAAAAGCAGGAAAAAGTGTTTGTAAAAGTGCCACCTGTGCCGCAAGAAAATAAACTCAAAACAACTCCTAAAATCAATAAGGTAGAAGAAGATGAAACACTATTACATAGTAAAAATATCAAAAATAGCCAAGTGCCTAATTTTGAGATAGATAACAAAGTAAATAGGAGTGAAAACTTTTCTAAGAGATTTCGAGAAGAAAGCCAACAGGAAAGTTTGGATAGAGAGGTTGTTTTCAATGTTGCAGCTAAAGTAGAGCCAGCGATTAAGCACAATGCAATCATAAAGCCTGTGATGACAGAGCAAAGCTCTCCTCAAAAAGTAGCTGGAGGATATAAGATTGCTTGCGCTCATTGTGGAAAAGAGACGATTAAAAAGTCCAAAACTGCTAAGTTCTGCACCACTGCTTGCAGAGTAGCGCATAACAAAGAGGCTGGTATCAACGACGATGGCAATAGTCCTGCCTTCTATTTGGTCAAAGATGATTTTGATAATTCAGGAGTTATTGAATGGGCAAATACAGAAAGTATCTAATTGTTTAAGTAATTGATTTTCAAATTTTTAATTTAAAATTATTACTTTTAGAAGAATTTGAGAATTTGATACACGACATTATCAAAAAGTTAAGCAAGTTTGCTTTTGTATCTTTTAAGGAACTTCGAAAACAGTAGAACTAAGCAGAATTGAAATTAGTTTTCCAATTAATCTATCCAATTAAGTAATTGAGCATTTTTTAACGCAACTTAGAAAAATGGAGAAAGTAGCAAATACAAATAAAAAAGTGGCAGAAAGGAGAATAGTGGAAAATCCCAAAATTGCCACCACCAGCGGGAAATGTTGCAAATATTGCAATAAGCAAATTAATTATTTTACAGATGATAGTCAGGAGTATTGCTCTAACTCTTGCCGCAGTGCCGCAAATCAATCCAAGCGCGTTGCCAAAGTGGAAATTTCTACGATGAAGAAAGAAACAGCCGAAATCGCAAGACGCTTGCCCAAGGGAGATGAGGCTATCAATGCCGCTCAGACAATGACCAATGAGCAACTTTGGAAGTTAGTAGAAACAATGATGACTGAATTGGCGGCAGAAAAAGCAAAAAATGTTACACTTTCTAAAGAATTAGGACGTTTTAAGAAAGTGGCTTTTAACCTGTATGTAAGTGATTAACAACGTGTTGTGTATTGAATGAAAAATATTTCATAAGACAAAATGGCTTTAATAATGTGCGTTCATAGATAATAAATTTATAAGTATTTGACTAATTTTTTTTTCTTCAGGAAAGCTACTCATTTTTTGGGTAGCTTTTTTTACTGAGTCTGTTATTCAGCTCCTATGCCCAAATAAGACCTAAGTTTTTCTTTTTCAAACTTTTCCCTTGCATTAGGTTCTTTGTCTGTAATGGAAACTATCCAAGCCGTGAGGAATGAAACTGGAATGGAAATCAGTGCAGGGTTTTTTAGTGGGAAAATCGCAGATTCATACTGGAGAATATCCACCATAATAGTAGGGCTGAGTATGATTAACACTATTGCCAATACTGCTCCAACGATAATACTTGCCGTAGCTCCTTTGGTGGTTAGATTTTTCCATAAAATAGACAAAAGCAAAGAAGGGAAGTTGGCACTTGCGGCTATTGCAAAAGCTAACCCAACCATGAAAGCCACATTTTGCCCTTTGAAAATCAATCCTAAAAGTATCGCAAAAATACCCAGAGCTAAAGTAGCTCTCTTGGCTACTTTGACCTCTCCTGCCTCATCAGATTGCCCTTTTTTGATGACATTGACGTATAAGTCATGCGAAATCGCAGTTGCTCCTGACAAAGTCAGACCCGCTACTACGGCTAAAATCGTGGCAAAAGCAACCGCCGCAATGAACCCAAGAAATATGCTTCCCCCCACATTTTCAGACAACAACAGAGCCGCCATATTCCCTCCCTTGTCAAAAGTTGCAATATTTTCCTGCCCAACTAAGACCATCGCACCGAAGCCAATAATAAAGGTTAAAATGTAAAAATACCCTATAAAACCAGTGGCTACGAAAACAGAAGTGCGAGCCGCCTTAGCATCTGGTACGGTATAAAATCTCATCAATATATGAGGTAGTCCCGCCGTGCCAAGCATCAATGCCAATCCCAAAGAAATGGCATCAAAGGGATTGCTCACGTACCCTCCCGAGGAAAGTACCGCATCTGTATATTTTTCTGCCGCTTGATTAAACAGTGCTACGGGGCTAAAACCAAACTGAGAAAGCGTCATTAATACCAAAATAGTTGCTCCCCCTAAAAGCAAAACCGCTTTAATGATTTGTACCCAAGTAGTTGCTAACATCCCCCCAAACAACACATAAGCAATCATTACCCCTCCAACAATGATTACAGCCAACTCATAAGTCAAAAAAGGAAAAAGTGTTTTTATCAAACTTCCTGCACCGACCATTTGAGCTATCAAGTAAAAAGTAATGGTCAGAAGTGTCCCAATAGAAGCGGCTATCCTAATGGGTTTTTGTTGGAGTCTATACGCCAATACATCTGCAAAAGTATATTTGCCTAAGTTTCGTAAAGGTTCGGCTATCAGAAAAGTAATAATAGGCCAGCCTACCAAAAATCCAATAGAATAAATCAAACCATCATACCCTTTCATAGCTACCATACCCGCAATACCCAAAAAAGAAGCGGCACTCATGTAATCTCCAGCCAATGCAAGCCCGTTCTGGAAACCTGTAACGCTACGACCCGCAGCATAAAACTCTGACCTTGTTTTGGTTTTGCTTGCCGCCCAGTAGGTAATATACATAGTGATAGCTACGAAAATGAAAAACATCAAAATAGAAATGGGTTCAGTTTGCCCCAGAGTAGTTTGGATTTGTAAAAGCATATATGATTTGAGTATTTTGAGTAAAATGACAAAGAAAATGGATTAAAATTATATTTTATAAAAAAGTAATAAATAAAATCAGGGCAATGTGCAACAAGTATTACTAAAAGGCTTTATTGGTAACTTTTAATTTTGTAGTTTTTACAAGCATGGGAAAATGCGAAGAAGAACAACATTTATAAGCAAAACTACAAAAATTTTAACTTCCCAGCTTATCTTTTATAAAGGTGAAAGCATTTATTTTATATCATTCCAGCCTTATATATGATATTTTTGTAATAATTTATTAATGAATCCTTTTGCTTTTATTTTATTGAATTTACTTAAATTTGAAACAACTCGATGATTTTAAATTTTAAGCATAAAACAATCTATGAGAACTACTTTCGCACTTTCATTTTAATCTATATTTCTTACCTATTCAAAATACTTATGAAAAAGAAAATAACACTTTTTATATTGATTACAATGAGTTTATGCTCTTTGTCTTTAGTTTCCTTTGGGCAAAGCAAAGCAAATGATATTGGTGTAGCTCAACTGCCTACGGAAGTAAAAAAAGTATTAGATGAATACGTAGATATGCTCATCAATAGCAGTTCATTGGAAGACTGTGCCGCTAAATTTTCCAGTATTGCAGGTGGAGGATTGGTAAATGAAGATGGGCTTACGCTTAGGAATCGTGTACAACCCTACTCCCTCAAAAAGGATTATGAAAATATTAAGTTCTATGCTCAACCACTCAATATCACACGAGTAAATGCAACTTACTCCAATGGGCAAGGTTTTGGGGAAAGTGCTATCAAAGGCATGGTCTATAAAATTTGGATAGCCAAAAAAAATGGACAAGTAGGAATTCCTGCACCTATATCCATCATGGTGCCAGATGGACACCCTACGATTACCACACCCAAAGTAGTCAATATTGGTAGTTTGTAGAGTAGTTTACTTTTGATTTTTACGCCAGCTTTGGTATTTTTCTCTTGGTACGAAATCGTACTGAAGACCACGCTCATTATTGCTAACTCACTGAAATTGAGTGCAGTATTTAATTTATTTCGTCTGTGGTAATAGGCTTTTCGTCTTATTTCTTCTTAAAAACCACTTTGTTATAAATTTTAGCCAACTCTACTTCTACCTCTATCGCTTTGATTTGTAGCTTTTTATCTTTTTCATCTAAAAGATTTACTTCCCATTTGTTTTTCCCCTTTCTGATGTGCTGTTCAATGCCTATTTTTTCTTGCTCAATCATAATGTACTCTTGCAAAGAAGGAATAGAGCGATATTCTTCTAATTTCTCTGTTTTGTCTATTTTTTGGGTGGAGCGAGAGAGAATTTCTATGTTCACCAAGGGATTTTCTACCAAATTGTTTTCATCTCTTTTTTCTTCTGTGGCAGAGGTCGCGCATACGTCAGGCACACGAGATTTTTCCTTTTCAGGAATTTTGAGATTGGGACTTTCAGAATAAACGTTGTATTTACTCTCATCTAATTGCTTGCTAATTTGAGCAATTAGGTTATAAGTGATTTGGTCATGATTTTTACTTTTCATTTCTAAATGGTATTGGAGGGTAAGTTGCATGAATTGGTGCCAATCGTAAGAAGGGCTAAAAATAAAATCCAAAATTTCTTCGGGGACTTCTTTTTGGCTGTACCTCCAATAAATCATCCCCTCATTATATTCAAAAAAAGGCTTATCTTCTACAATTTCCATCAATTTCAAATAATCACCCAAGGAATAAAGTGTAGTGGTTTCTTCTATCAACATAATTTTGTTCTTTTCTACAAAGTTAAAAATTTTTATTTATTTTTTCAATAAGTGCGAGAGATTGGTCATAAATATTTTAGGATTGAGTGTCATACTCCGTAGGAACGGTTCGCCGTTGCGATTTGCGATTGGTAGCAATAAGTTTAGTAAGTAGTCATGCAACTCTGTCAATAGTTGAACAATAAGCTGATTATTAAACTCTTAACAGATTTTTATTTTATAATAGCACAAATGTTTCTACCAATATGAAGTCCTTATCAGGACTTTGATGACTTTATCTTTTTTTTAATAAGTGTGAACAATTCGCCATTGTGATTGCAAATTCGGACTAAGGGAGAAATTAGAAAATTAATACATCTGATTGCAAATGCTAACTTTAATATGTAGATTTTTAGTTAGCATATTTAGAACTTTGCAAAAAATGTAAAGGTTATGACTTCTCAAACTTTGATTAAATTTGGTGAGGTAGTAAGAAAAAAAAGAATGGAGAAAAATCTCTCACAAGAAGATTTTGCAGAATTAGTAGGTGTTCATCGTACTTATGTAGGCATGATTGAGAGGGCTGAAAAGAATATTACTCTTCTTAATATTGAGAAAATAGCCAAAGCGTTTGGTATTTCTATTTCAGAACTTCTCAAAGAAATTTAAGTATGAAATCCCCCTATATTGGTAAAGATGAAAACGAGTGGCAAGAAATTACTCAGAATTTACTAAACTCTCACCCACTCAATCAAAAAGAGATAGTTGATATTATCCTTAAAGCGTGGGATTGTATTTTTGAGTCAAAAATTTGCAGTCTTCAAATTGGAAAAGACATTTTTCCAAATCCTCAAATGTTAGGCTATTTCATAGAAACGCTCACTGCGGTTAAATTAGCAGAAAAATATCCTCACATCTGGAAGCATGGAACAGAAAAACATGAAAAAGACATAGTTTACTTGCAAAATGATGATTTTTCCATAGAAATCAAATCGTCTTCTCATGCCTCTCAAATTTTTGGGAATAGGAGCTATGCACAAGAACAGTCTGATAACGCTACAAAAGACAAAAGTGGTTTTTATCTGACTATCAATCATGGACTTAACGAAGAGACACAACAGTTTGAAATTAAATTAATCCGCTTCGGTTTTTTAGAACATACAGATTGGCGGGGACAGAAATCTGCCAAAGGGCAACAAGCTAATTTATCTCCCAAAGTATATAAAAATAAGTTTGTGAAACTTTATGAAAGCCCTGAAAAATCTAAGAAAAAAAGAAACTCTAAAACAAAATAGCAGACTTTACTGCGATAGAGAGTTCTAATTCTTTAATCCTGTCTGTTGCTATTTTGCAATAGTCTTTATTTATCTCAAAACCAATGCAATAACGTTTATTTTTCATTGCTACTGTTGCAGTAGTACCACTTCCCAAAAAAGGGTCTAAAATGATGTCTAATTCATTGGTAAACCCCAAGACCATCCTTTGCACTAAGTCTTCTGGGAACTGGGCAGGGTGGTCTGTTCTTTCTTCTGAGGAACGATTTGCCCCTGTGGTTACTTTTGCAATTTGCCAAACGTCAGAAGGGTTTTTTCCCAGCGTATTTGCTCTTAGCTTACCATTTTTCTTTGAATTAGGATATTTTACATCAGGGTCTCGAATAGCGTCAAGATTAAAAGTATATTCTTCTATGTTTTTTACATACCACAAAATTTTCTCATTCCTTGGCGAAAGATAATTCTTACAAGCAACTCCTGCACCGTAATTCCAGACAATTTCCTGCTGCAAATAGAACTTTATTCTGTCCCAAATTAAGTAAGGGATAGGTAATGCTCTTGCCTGATTTTCAATTTTTAAATACCCTAAGTTTAGCAAATATGAACCATTATTTTTGGTTATTTGATATAGCAAATCACTAATTTGGGATAACCAATCCACGTATTGATTTACTGTAAGTGGTCTTTCATACTCTTTTCCAATATTATAAGGCGGACTTGTAATAGTGCTATTAACTTTTAGTTTATGGTCTATCATTCGTTGTAAACCTTCCTTGCAGTCAAGATTATAGATGGCAACAAACTCATTAGAAAAAAATGGTTCTCCTATTATTTCTACTATCTTTTGTAAACTCATTTTCAAATTGAATTTTATAAACACAAAGATAATAACGCTAACTTTGGTATGCAAATTTTAATTAAATTCTTTTTCTGTATCTGCATATTCTTCTACATTTTCTACCCTACTGGTTCAAGCGTTACACCTGCACCTCATAAAAGATTCAAGGCTTAACCTTGAACCAGTGAGAGTATAGAAAGGAGAAATAAAAAAATAGTAAGTTTGAGGAAATATAACTTTTTTAAATCCAATTGCAAAACAAAGTAAATCAAAAAAAAGAAATGGAATATACATATAAACATTATTACTTTAAATTAGGAGTCAAAAATGTCTTTTTAGCACGACAAGCTACTGATAAGATATTAAAAGAAGGTGATGAAATAGAATTGGCTATTTATTTTACAAAAGGAGGAGTTGAGCATTTTGACAAATATCGCCCCAAAGAAGGAGAAGAGATAAAACCTATTGAAACTGAGGAATTCAAAATTACTGTTGATGACTTTAAACAGGTAGGGATGTTTGTAGATGCAGTACGAAAAGAGTATCATATTTCTATTTTTTGGCTTTTTAATGAGCAACAAATTTATGCTTGCCAAGCTATTGATAACCAAATTTTTGATGGGACTCTAAAAAGTGATGATACTGAAGATAGAGAGAAGCAACGCTACCAAAATCCAAAATCTGCCAAGGTTAAAATTAAACATATTTTTAAACAATATGATGAAATTTGTCCAATTCCTGAGTTCTTTGCCACAACCCATGCAAGTCAAGAATATAATCGCAAAACTATTGTTCCTTTTGAGAAAGATAGTATTAAAAGAGTTTGTGAACATCTGATAAGTGGGCAAGGAAAAATGTTAATTAATAAAAATGAAAGGCTTGATTTTCTTTCTCCATTACAATTTGAAACTCTTATCTTTCTAATTTTTTATAACAAACATGAAGCTATCTTTTGCTCTACATATCGTGGGGGTAGTACCAAAGACATCGACTTAATCATTGAAATTCCTGAAAATATTAGATTGATATTAAACACACAACCCTGCATAGGGAAACTCAAATTTCAGATTAAAATGTATGACTATTTCAAGAATAAGAATTCAAAATTTAGTCAAGAGGATGTTTACTTAATTCATTTAGGCGAAAAGCAAGAAGGAAAAATTCTTGGACGCTCTTGGATAGATGAAGAAATTAGCAAAAGTGAGAGGCTAAATTATTGGTTAAATAGGTCATTAAACTATTTTTTTGAAATAAAATAAAACACACACACTTTATTCTGCATTATTGCTTTTTCTATGGTTCAAAAGTAATGCTGGAATCCCACTGGTTCAAGCGTTACACCTGCACCTCATAAAAGATTCAAGGCTTAACCTTGAACCAGTAAATAACCATTTCAAACCAAGAATTTCCTACCCCTTCACCACCGCCTCGCTCATGTTGAAAATCGTGCTGGCAACTACGCTCATTGCCGCTAACTCTGCGGAGTTGAAAGTTGTATTTACCTTGTATTCGCCTATGCTGATGAGTGCCTTGGCGTTCTGCGGATTGCGCTTGAAGTTTGCCACTTCCTTGTCGTAGAGGTTTTTAAGCACTTCTATTTCCTTGTCCGTAGGCATACGCGAGGTCGCACTGCGGAAGGCGTAAATCAGGCGTTTGGCAGTATCTTTTTCTTTTTGCATGACTTTCTCAGCAAATACGCGCGCCGCTTCCATCACTTGTGGGTCGTTCAGCAGTACCAAAGACTGCAAAGGTGTGTTGGTGCTTTGTCGCTTCACCACGCAAATATTGCGCTCCGCACCGTCAAAAGTAATCATGGCAGGTGGCGGAACGGTGCGCTTCCAGAAGGTATAAAGACTGCGGCGATAGAGGTCTTCGCCATGCCCCTGCTCGTAGGCAACTACGCCCCTGCCCGAAGTTGTTATCTCAAAAATGCCATCAGGTTGATAAGGTTTGACGGACTGCCCTCCTATTTTTCTGACTAACAAGCCACTCGTTGCCAAGATGTTATCTCTCATCATTTCTCCTGTGAGCCTTTGGTTGGGCGCATGGGCGAGCCAAATATTTTCCGAGTCTTTTTCCTGAATTTTAGGGTCTATTTTGGAAGATTGCTGGTAAGTAGCAGACATCGCCATAAGTTTGAGCATTTTTTTGATGTCCCAATTGCTTTCCTTCATTTTCACTGCCAACCAATCCAAGAGTTCGGGGTGCGAAGGCAAAGCCCCCTGATTACCAAAGTCTTCCACCGTATTCACCAAGCCGCGCCCAAACATCATGAGCCACAAGCGGTTCACATAGACCCTTGCTGTCAATGGATTTTTTTCATCAAAAAGCCACTGCGCCAAGCCCAAGCGATTTTTAGGATAGCTCCCCAAAGGCAATACGCTTGCGGGAACGGCAGGGAACACTTGCTTGTCTTTCATGGGAGCATCATACTGCCCGCGATTGAGGATAAAAGTTGCCCTTGGCTGGTCTAAGTCCTTCATTACCATGACCTCTATGAGTGAGTGTCTGATTTTTTCCTCTGCTTGCCTTGCTTTTTTGAGTTCTGCTTTTTGGGCAAGGTAAGCGGGGTGGTAATTGTCTAAGTAATACTGGAATACAGCCTCACCCTGCCCTCTCCAAAGGAGAGGGTTAGAATGCGAACTCCCTCCCAGAAGGGGAGGGCTGGGGTGGGGTAGCATTGACATCTCAATTTCACTCAACTTTCTT
>JALOMS010000758.1 GCA_025455345.1 Thermoflexibacter sp.
CTCTTGTTGAACCTGTGTTGTAAGCCTTTGTGGTCAATGAGGTCGAGTTCGATAGCACCTACAAACATTCTTGCTTCTATTTTGACAGGTATGCGATTGTAGTCATCGGATACATAAAATCTAATCGCATCTCTACCATCAAAAAGAGCATTTTCTGGCATAATAGGAGATAATACTGCTGTATTTACCCGCCCAAACTTTGTTTGTAATTTTTCTTTGCCTTTATAAACTACCTTAAGGCTATATACCTTGTCCTCAAAAAAGCCATCAATTACGATAGTATCTTTGACTCTATATTTGTCAAAATCAAGCGTTCTCAAAAAATAATAGCCACTTACCATGTCTTGTACATTGGCAGGAATAGAAAAATCCTTTTTTACTTCGGGGTCATTACCTGTAACTGACTTGACGATTGCCTTCTTTTTGGCATGGTCAAACAAGGTAACTTCATCTTTGCGATAGTTATTTTCTTTGATTTTGCGGGCAAACTGATGAGGAATCATTGCCGCAGTATCTATGAAGGAAGTCCAGCTATCATCTACATCAAAAGTAGTAGTAATCAATCCAATGGTTTTCCCTTTGATATCTACCTTGTAGCAAGGACGCTCGTTGAGTGTAAATAAGTCTTTGTTCATCTCGACTGTAGCCTCACCTGCATTAATAAATCCATAGTGAACCAAGTAGGTCAGCTTTTCCCCTCTTACAAAGCCATTGTGCTTTACTGTTCTGTAATTCTTCTCATCAGATACCAATACGAAAGAAGATAATAAGCATAAAAGGGTAAACAAAAAAATGTTGATTTTCATATCTTTATCAAATCTAAATAAGGTCATATATATTGAATTCTATTCCATCTATACAACAAAACGCATACGCAAGTTGCATATTTTGTCATTATTAACAATTAAATAACAATTATTATCTTCCGAATGAGTTGTGCGACAAAGATAGCTCATTTTTATCAATTTGGGCTAACTTTCCTTATCATTTTGTCGTTATTTTAGCTAAGAAGTTCTTTTTTTTCAATAGGAAAAGCTGTGGAAAATCTACTATGTAATTGAACAAAATTAAAGTAAAACATTACAAAAATAACACTGTGAATATCAATTAACTGACACTTTGAAGGTGTCCGTTAATTTCGCTTAATTCCTATGAATAATTTGACAATACCAAAAATGGCGATTGGATTCAGATAGATGACTTGCCTAAACGGTATCATTTGTTAGATACCTCGTATAGCTATGAGCCTAATGTAACCTCCGTGATTCGTATCAATTATCCCATGTTTGGTTCTGATGTCAAGGACTTATGGATTTCTCGTTCTTATATTAGACGTATTACTTTTCAGGAAACATAGAATATCAGTAATCTTACAAACTACGCATATACTTCCTCACTTTTCAAGGCATAAATAGCATTTGTTAAGAAATTAGGGATAATCGTGCTATAAGTAAGCGAAATCTTATCAGGGTCGTTCAGATGCTCTATCATGCTATTGTACTTGTCTTCTCCGTGATTCTCAATGATTTGCTTGCGCTTTTCTTCTTGTTGGAAATACATAGTCATGCCTACGGGGTCTGCTTCTGGGTGAAACTGTGTACCAAAAAACTCATTAGAAATGCGAATAGACATGATAGCGCGCTCCAAATTGACATGGGGTCTTTCCTTTTCTATGGAAATAATTTCTGCACCTAACTCATTGATAGCGTGGTGGTTTGGCTGAATTACTTGCCAGTCGCGCGAATCTACCGCATAGTAGGGTTCGGGCAAATCCCCAAGTATAAAATCAATTTCGCCACTATTTATTTTGTGTACAGGGAAAATACCAAAAGAAGTTGATTTTCTTTTAGTTACTTCCGCCAAATTAAAGAATCTACACATCATTTGGAAAGAATGACAAATAAAGAAAACGTGTTTTTTGCGTTCATGACTTTTTTGATTATAATTCCAAAGAGTATCTATAAACTCAAAATAGTTTTTCTCCCATGGCTTCCCTTCCCCATCGTAAGGGCTTCCTGGTCCTCCTGTAGAGATATAAACGTCATAGTCTTCGGAATTTGGTAGCTCATTCTTATAACGAGTTTCATAAATATCATAGGAAAGTTTCTGGTCTAAGGTCTTCTCACTGTGCGCTTCAATAATCTCCCTGATACATCTCATTCCTTGATTAGGAACATTGTCATATAAGTCCAAAACGGCTACTTTGATGTGATTTTCTTCCATACCAATAACACAAAATAAAATTAAATCAAAAATAAAAGTTTAAAAAATACCCAATTTGGGCAAAAAAGTAAGAGTTAAGTTTGATTTGCAACTAATCAAAGATAAACAAAATTCATTTGTAAAATGTTCGTGTTAAGTTAGCTAATAATTTATTTTATACAATCAATTTATGTAATTTTTATTTTATTTTAATCGAATTTGTAATAAAAATTATGCTTATTATATCACAGAACTTGCTCTAAAGAAAACAATAGAATATAAGTATGTAATAATCAATATTCTTTCTTTATCTTAAAAAA
>JALOMS010000135.1 GCA_025455345.1 Thermoflexibacter sp.
TATTCACTTGTTTTGATAGGCTAATGTAAAAGAATATATTGTTTTTCACCAATTTATAATCTTACAAATTTTATCATTGCGATTCTTATAAAGTTTTTATTTTTGTGGATATACTAAGTAATTGAACAAAATTAAAGTAAAGTATTACAAAAATAACACTTTGAATATCAATTAACTGACACTTTAAAGGTGTACGTTAATTTCGCTTAATTCCTAAGTGTATTTTACAATAAGTAGCTATGCAAAATTAATTTATGATTATAGTTATTAATTAAATAATTAATTATTAGTATCTTGCACTAACTCATAACTCATAACTCATAACTAATAACTCACAACTACTTAAACTATTGAGTTTTTATTTTCAGCATTCAAACTGTCCAACATATAACACTTTTTCTCTATGAAAATCATAGAAGTAGTAAATCAATCCCAGCAAAAAGAGTTTTTGCTTTTGCCTGTTCGCTTGTACAAAGATGACCCCTATTGGATTCGTCCTTTGGATAGTGATATTGAAAAGGTTTTTGATAAAGAAAAGAATAAATTTTTTACACACGGCAAAGCCATAAGATGGCTATTAGAAGATGATAAAGGGCAAATCATTGGTAGGGTAGCCGCTTTTATCAATGAAAGGACTATTCTCAAAGATAATGAGCAACCTACGGGAGGCATGGGTTTTTTTGAGTGTATTAATAGCCAAGAAGCCGCTTTTAAGTTATTTGATACTTGCAAAGAGTGGCTTACTGCACAAGGCATGGAGGCGATGGACGGTCCTATCAACTTTGGAGAGAGAGATAACTGGTGGGGGCTGTTAGTCGAGGGTTTTGATGAGCCTAATTACGGCATGAATTATAATTTTCCTTATTACAAGGATTTTTTTGAGAGCTATGGGTTTCAGCCTTATTTCAACCAATACACCTATCGCCGAATCATTCATGAGCCAGTAGTTCCTTTGGTAGAACACAGAGCCAATAAAATTTTTCAAGATAAAAATTATTCATTTGAGCATCTCCAGATGAATAATTTAGAAAAATACGCAGAAGATTTCCGTACTATATACAACAAGGCTTGGGTCAAACATTCGGGCGTAAAAGAAATGCTCAAGGAGCAAGCCATGAATATTATCAAGCAAATGAAACCTGTTTTAGATGAGAAAATAGTATTTTTTGCTTATTACAAGGGAGAACCTGTGGCATTCTACATACAAATATTAGACATGAATCAGGCGTTGAGGTATATGAACGGAAAAACAGACCTGATAGGTAAGCTCAAATACTTGTGGGTGAGATATATCAAAGGTTTTACACGCATCATTGGGGTCGTATTTGGGGTAGTTCCAGAGCATCAGGGCAAAGGAGTAGAGATGGCAATCGTAAAAACCTATGCCAATTATGCTCATGTTCCGAACTACAAGTACAAAATAATGGATATGAAATGGATAGGTGATTTTAATCCTAAAATGATGCGAGTCGCCGAACACGTAGGCGGGCAAATCCACCGCAAACATATTACATATAGAAAATTATTTGACGAAACTAAGCCCTTTAAGCGGTCGACTGTCATTGCCTAAAATGCTTCCTTACTCATCAGTGGTTTCAGAAAAGCATTGGAGTTTTCCTTACGAATCATCAAGTATTTGATTTTTTTTGTAAATTTGGTTAATCAAACAAATATCAAATGATGCAAGAGATTCGTTATGAGGTGAGTAATCGCATTGCATACATCACCCTAAATCGCCCTGAAAAGCGCAATGCCTTCAATAAGTTATTGGTTTCTGAACTCAAAGAGGCATTGTCCAAAGCTGAAAATGATGATAATGTAAAAGTAATCGTACTTAAAGCAGAAGGCAAAGTATTCTGTGCAGGAGCAGATTTGGGTTATCTCCAAGCACTCCAAAGCCATACCTTTGAGGAAAATCTTGTTGATTCTACGTATCTTAAAGACCTATATTTGCAAATTTATCGCCACCCCAAAGTAATCATTGCGGCTGTGCAAGGTCATGCCCTTGCGGGTGGTTGTGGGCTAATCACCGTTTGTGATTTTGTTTTTAGTGTTGCAGAGGCAAAATTTGGTTATAGTGAAGTCAAGATAGGTTTTGTACCTGCCATAGTAATGACTTTCTTGATTCGCAAGATAGGAGAGGCACGCGCCAAAGAAATGCTACTTTCTGGAGATTTGATAGAAGCAACCCAAGCCCAAGAGTATGGCATTGTTACTCAAGTATTATTTGAAAATGAACTTCTTGAAAAAGTAGAAGCCTTCGCGCAGCATCTGTGTAATACGAATTCTGCACAAGCGATGAAAGTAACCAAACAACTAATAGCAGATATTCAAAACTTGCCTTTGAGTGAGGCTCTCCAATATGCCGCAGAAATGAATGCCAAAGCAAGAAATTATGAAGATTGCAAAAAAGGCATAAGTGCTTTTTTGAACAAAGAAAAAATCACTTGGTAATAAAACTCAATGTATCTTATGAAAAATATAGGTATTATCAGTATATTGTTATGGGTATTTGCCTATACAAATGCCCAAGAACCTTCACCCTTGATAGATAAGCAAGGCAAAACTGTTCAAGAAAGATTCCTATTACCCAAAGGTTTCCAGCGAATAGAAGTACAAGAAAATAGTTTTGCTCACTATCTCCGCAAACTTCCCTTGAAGCCGCATGGAACACAGGTGAGGTATTTTGATGGAGCAATCAAGAGCAAGGCTGGGGTTTATTGTGGAGTTATTGATATGGAAATAGGCAAAAAAGACCTTCAACAGTGCGCGGACGCAATAATGAGACTGCGGGCAGAATACCTATTCAAACAAAAACTCTTTCAGCACATACATTTTAACTTTACGAATGGAGATAGGGCTGATTTTACTAAATATGCAGATGGGTATAGGGCAAGTCTCAAAGGCAATAAAGTAAATTGGGTAAAATCTGCGAATAAAGATGATTCTTATGCTAATTTTCGTAAGTACATGGACTTAGTATTTACGTATGCAGGCACACTTTCCCTAAGCAAAGAAATGAAAGCAGTAAATAATATTGAGCAGATTCAGATTGGTGATGTTTTTATAATTGGGGGTAGCCCTGGGCATGCGGTTATAGTCGTAGATATGGCAGAAAACCTTGAAAACAAAGATAAAATTTTCTTACTTGCCCAAAGCTATATGCCCGCCCAAGATATACAAATCTTACTTAACCCCCAATCATTCACGCTTAGCCCTTGGTATAGCATTCGCTTTGATAAAGAGTTAGTTACACCTGAGTGGACTTTTGAGAAAAAACATTTGAAAAGATTTTGATACTATATAAAAATTAGCCCAACAATGTCGCTATGCCCATAAAACCATTTGAATTCATCAAAAAGAAAATATTGCCTTTTATGAAAGACCTCATCAAGGCTTTTTTACATGATGATTGTCTAAATATGAGTGCCGCCTTAGCTTATTATACTACCTTTTCGCTTGCTCCTATGCTTATTATTTTGGTAGCTTTAGCTGGGTTTTTTCTTGAAAAACAAGCAGTTAGAGCTTATATTTATAACTATGTGGCAGAGATTACCACGGATTTGAGGGCGGCAGATTTGATACAAAGCCTTTTGGACAATATTTCTTTTAGCTCACATGGCATTACTTTAACCATTGTCAGCGCAATTACGGTCTTAGTAGGAGCAACGACCGTTTTTGGTGTCTTGCACAACTCTCTCAATAAAATATGGGAAGTCAGCGAAAACAAAAGAAAAGGTTTTTGGAATTTGGTAATCCAAAGGCTCATCAGTTTACTTACTATCTTTTTGATAGGAATCTTATTGGTTACTACTCTGATAATCAATGCGATTGTAAATTTCCTTTATGATACTATCATACAGTTCGTAGAGCTACCCAAAATCGTGATTAGCCTTTTTAATAGTTTTATTCCTATTTTTATCTTATTCTTATTTTTCGTCCTAATTTTCAAGTTATTATCTGATGCCAAGCTACGTTGGAAATTAGTGTTTATAGGGGCAGCACTTACGACTATCTTGCTGATTATAGGACGATTGCTCATTAGTTTCTATTTGTCAAGCACCGCCATTGGTTCTGTATATGGTACAGCCGCTTCTTTGGCAACCCTGCTTATCTGGGTTTACTATTCCTCTCTGATGGTTTTTGTAGGAGCAGAGTTCATCAAAGTATATGCCCGTCATACAGGAAATCCTCTTGAGAATGATGATGGAATCTAAGTAACTGTGCTTACTTAGAACCCTTAGAGAAAATCTTGCGGAATCTAACAAAAAATCCCATTACATACATAGTTAAGAATTTTTATTGTACTTTTGCAGAAGTTTTAATATCCTATGACTACTGTCAATACAAGTATTTGATAATGAACGAAACAAGCTAAAGCGTATTTTATAATAAAAATGCACAATTATTTACTTGAGTATTGAAGTTAAAGATTTTTTATCACCAATCCCTAAAATGGTAAGAAATTTGACATTGAGTTTATAGGAGTTTTTACTCAAAACATCGCAGACAATCGCCCCTATTATTATACAAATATCTAATTGATAATCAATTGCTTGTTATAAACACTAATGAAAAATATAAACAAAGCTATTTTATTCACTATCTTCTTGATGTGGGCTTGTGGTAGTGAAGTAGCTGAAACTAATCGTACCAATGATTCTATACCTCAAAAGAATACCATAGATACTGCTAATAATAGCAATAATGGAGTTCTTTTAGACTCTAATAAGGGTGGTGATAATACAAAAAATAATAATGAATCACAGACACTTACCGATAATCAAGCTACCAATTATACCAAACCCTCAGATACAACTCAATCTAAAAATGGCTCGGAGAGCAATGAGATTTCAGAAGCAACAGGTAAAGCCAAAAAAGACCTTGTGCCTATGCTTCCTGAAATGGTAAAAATAAAAGGAGGCTCATTCAAAATGGGTAGCAAAGACCCAGAAGCAAAAGAAGACGAGGAGAATATTCACGAAGTGCATGTTGCTGAGTTTTTTATTGGCAAATTTGAAGTTACAGTGGCGCAGTTCAAGTCATTTATAGATGCTACAAGCTATCAAACAGAAGCTGAAAGAATCGGCAAAAGTTATATTTACACAGGTAGTTGGAAAAATATGAAGGGTATCAACTGGAGGCATGATGCGCGAGGAAATCTTCGCCCTGCCAGCGAATATGACCACCCTGTGATTCATATTAGCTGGAACGATGCAATGGCGTATTGCAAATGGCTTTCCGAACAAACCAAGAAAAGCTATCGTTTGCTTACCGAAGCAGAGTGGGAGTTTGCGGCTCGTGGTGGCTCACAGAGCAAAGGGTACAAATACAGTGGGAGTAACAACATAGATGAATCGGCTTGGTACATAGGCTCTTCCCAAGACAAAGGGACTTACCCCGCAGGCACCAAAAAACCCAATGAAGCAGGGGTCTATGACTTGAGTGGGAATGTATATGAGTGGTGTGCGGACTGGTACGACAGTGAGTATTATTTGAACAGCCCCTCACACAATCCCAAAGGAGCAACAAGTGGGATTAGTAGAGTAGTAAGAGGGGGAAGTTGGCATGATACAGCAGAGAAAAATAGGGTAGGGAGCCGTTTCAATGGTAATCCTTCTTACTGTGGTTACAATATTGGATTTAGAGTAGCAAGAAGCCAATAAATTTCAAGTAAAAGTAAAGAGTACCAAACTTTGTCAAAGTTTGGTACTCTTTAAATGGTTTTCTTTTGGTATTTATCACTCCTTTAGTAGGGTAATCCTAACAAAAACCCAATCGTAAAGTTAGCATCCCAGTCAAACACAAATGTTTTGCAAGAAGTAGTTTCTGCGATTGCTTTATAAATATTTAAGCCTGCTTTATCTTTAGCATCTTCTGCCTTATAGGAATCTGGCGTTCCTAATACCGTATAACGCTCTTCTCCTTTGCGTACTTGCTTGGCTAATTTAAAAGGTGCGCCACCAATGATGAAACAGGTTTCTCTCTTATTAGAAGGAACTTGCTTGGCAAGCGCGCTAATTTCATCATATACTTTCTTGTCATCTGTGCCATTTTGGAAGTATTTTGCTCCAGAACCTTCCAAAGATTTGATTTTTCCACCTTCAATCCAAGAGATTTTTGTATTTCCAGAGCCTATATCTACCACAAATCCTTTTTCTTCATAAGATTTCGGCAATACACATTTGAGGGCGTATTGTCCTTCCTGCTCGGCGGTTACGGTATTGACATAGTATTTCATACCTTTTAAGACCTTGATGATTTTTTGTGTATTTTCTGCCTTTACTGCTCCAGAACTTACCACAAAATGAATGTCTTTCCCGCTTACCCCAAAGTCCAATTTGCTTCCTATGTACTTTTTTAGCCCAGAGGCAATGTCAGCGTCTGTTGCCATATTCTCTATGGCTAAGCTATTACCAAACTCTGCCTTTTCAAGTTTCCATGTCTTGCTTTCATCTATTTTGATAATAAATGAATTAAATCCGCTTGCGCCCAATTCTACTACACCTCTCAGTTTCCCACCGATGGGTGCGGGGGGCGTGTAGGTAAAAGAAGAACTCGTTTGGACTACATTTGATGTATTATTATTAGTAGTTTCCTCTTTGTTCTCATTGTTATTGCTTGAGATTTGTTCTATCTGCTCGTCTGCGGGTTTGCTGGCGATGAGCTTGTCCAAAGTTCCTGAAAACTTTAGCCCTGCGTAAATTGCGCCTAAAATAAGTAGAATAACTACCAATCTACCTAAAGGTGTTAATTTTCCCATATATGTATCAATTTAAAAATGTTTATAATAAAATTTGTTTTTGTATAAGGTTCTAAATCAATAGACTAAATAAATCTGGACGCTCATTGATGAGCTGGAAGGCGATTTTTCGCTCGCTCATACGTCCCAATAAAGCCTCATAATCTTCTCTGGAATTTACTTCTACACCAATCAGTGCAGGACCTCTTTCTCTATTATTTTTCTTGGTATATTCGAAATGTGTAATATCATCATTAGCACCTAATATATCATTCAAAAACTCTCTCAATGCGCCCGCTCTTTGGGGAAAATTAACGATAAAATAATGTTTCAGTCCTTCATAAAGCAAAGACCTTTCTTTGATTTCCTCCATGCGTGTTATGTCATTGTTGCTACCACTTACGATACAGACTACCTTTTTTCCTTTGATTTCTTCTTTGTGAAAATCCAAAACAGAAATAGCCAAAGCGCCAGCAGGCTCTACGACTATGGCATCTTCGTTGTACAACTGCAAGATAGTCGTACAAACCTTGCCCTCGGGAACTAAGGTAACGCCTGATAATATGTCCTTACAAATGTCAAAAGTCCGATTCCCCACACGCTTTACTGCCGCTCCATCGACAAATTTATTTATTTTTTCTAAGGTTACTACTTCTCCTAACTCTAAGGCTTTCAACATCGCAGGCGCGCCTTCTGGCTCCACGCCAATAATCTTAGTAGCAGGACTTAGTTGCTTAAAATATGCCCCAACTCCTGCGCTTAGCCCGCCCCCACCAATAGGAATAAACATATAATCTATCTGTTCTCTGGCATCCTCAAGTATTTCTACCCCTACTGTACCTTGCCCTTCTATCACTTTCTCATCGTCAAAAGGGTGAACAAATACACTATTGTTAGCATCACAAAAATTAATTGCTTCATTATAAGCGTCATCAAAAGTATCTCCTGTCAATACCACATTGATAAAACTTTTCCCAAACATTTTCACTTGTTTGATTTTTTGTTGGGGAGTAGGATTGGGCATGAAAATAGTCCCCTTAATTTTAAGTAAATTACAGCAAAATGCCAAGCCCTGAGCATGATTGCCTGCGCTCGCGCATACTACCCCGCGCTCCAATTCTTCTTTTTTTAAGCTGGTAATTTTATTGTATGCTCCGCGCAACTTATATGACCTAACTACCTGTAAGTCTTCGCGTTTGAGCCATATTTCAGCTTGGTATTTTTCAGAAAGATTGTGATTCAATTGGAGAGGGGTACGAACAACCACGTTTTTCAAATCCTTGTGGGCATTGATAATATTAGCGGCAGAAGGTAATTTTACTTTTGTCAATGTTTCTACTTCCATGTTTATTTCGGGCAAAGTAAGTTGGAAAACCATTATATGAGAATTATTTGTTAATCAATTAGTTCAGAGAAGACACAAATATAGCTTTTATTTGTTAATATTTAATATCTGAAAGCTCCATTTTTATCATTTATGGTTAAATATTTGATTTTGAATAACAATTATGTACATAGATGTTTCACCGTCTATGATTGTAAGTTACCAAGAAACTAATTGTCCCTGTTTTTAGTTATTAGCAATAAATAAATGAGCAAATGAAACTGATATTGTAGAATAATCTTACATAGATTTATAAAATATACCTATAAAAGTTGAATTGCTTCATTTACATTTTCTCATTAAATTTTTTAATGTAAAAAATCATGAAAACCTTATTTTCAATAATTATTATTTTTGTTTTTGCTATTAGTTCTTTTTCTTTCATCTTTTTACCAAAAGACAGACAACATAGCCCCAGCTTTGGAGATGAAATCACTACTTCGTTTAAGGTTTCTGGCGTATGTGGTATGTGCAAAGACCGCATAGAAGAGGCTCTCTATGTTACAGGTGTGAAGGCTGCGACTTGGGACAGAAAAAGCAAAATGCTCTCCGTAACTTATAAACCAAAGAAAATCAGCGAATTAAAATTACATGAATTAGTTGCTGGGGTAGGGCATGATACAGAAAAAGTCAAAGCCAAAAATGAGGTATATAAGAACCTCCCCGACTGCTGTCTGTACAGAGATGGCGTACAAGAACATCATGACTAAGTAAAGCAAGATATGGAAATAACGCACCTCTTAGTAAAAAATATGGTTTGCGACCGTTGTATTATGGTGATTAGGAGTGAACTGCAAAGAGATGGCTTTTCTGTAATGAGTGTCAAACTTGGAGAGGTAGAGATAGAAGGCGCATTGGAGAGCGTATCTATGCAGAAAATAGAAGATATGCTCAATCGCAATGGTTTCGAGCTGGTCAAAGACAAAAAAGACAAGGTAGTAGAACAAATTAAAAAACTAATTATCCAATTGGTGCATCGCAACCAAGAAGCATCTCCTATGGTGATGAATTATTCTGATTGCATAGCTCGCGCATTAGACATAGATTACACCTATTTGAGTACGCTTTTCTCTACCAAAGAAGGAATCACCATCGAGAAGTATATCATCTTACAAAAGATAGAAAGGGTAAAGGAATTATTGGCTTATCAGGAACTTACACTTTCGGAGATTGCTTATCAGATGAATTACAGTAGCGTACAGCATCTTTCTAATCAATTTAAAAAAGTAACGGGCTTGACTCCTTCCGAGTACAAATTGCAAAAAAAGAATACAAGGAAAGCATTAGATAAAGTAGGAGGAAATAAGCAAATTGCATAAAGCGTTATTTTTATTTAAGTCTCATTAGGGACTTCCAGTCGGCGACTACTGAATACAAAAAACGTTTATTTTTGCAAAATTACTTAAGTAAGTGAGCAAAAATAACCGCCCCAACCCCAGCCCTTCAGTTGCACTGCGCCCCCGAAGGAGAAGGGAGCTAAAATACAGATTTACA
>JALOMS010000759.1 GCA_025455345.1 Thermoflexibacter sp.
CGGAAAAATACGCGCATAAGCCGCAAGCATGAATTGGTTTTTGGCTATATCTACATAGAGAAAATAAAGTAGGGTCAAAAAATAACAAGGCAAGACCAATAGCCTTGATTTCCTCAATCTTGTAACGATTTCTTGTTGGTATTCCTTTCTTAACTCCTTATGAGCTTGTATCTGACCTAAAAACATATTGCGAATGTAAAATATATACGGATAGACAAAAATAATGTAATTATTTAAAAATCAGTAGTTTATTAATAATAAGTAGGTGATTGATAGCATTATTTTTCGGTATAAGAAATAAGGAGTCTTTATGATTAAGACTCCTTATTTAACAAAAATACTACAATTTATTTCTTTTACAAGGATTTTTCAAAGCAAATGCTTACTCATTACTATTCTCTAAATTTATAACTTATATTGAGGAAATAGTGTACTATGAGAGCAAAATTATCTCCCAATAAGTTGGCTTTACTGATTAGTTGATAATTATCATTGAGCCTGCCTCATGAGCCGCGCCGCAAGCAGAAAGCATAGCAATAGAGGGAAGGATTTTGCATAAAAATCCCACTAAATAATTGATTTTCATATAATTTTGGTTTTAGAATTTTGACAATTTTAATACAATTGTCTGCTAAAAGTAACCCTTGTAAGAATGTAGTTAGGAATATTTAACGAAATTTACTACTTATAAACCGCAGGTAGCGTAAATAGAGGAATTGCTTTAAAATTTCGCTCATTGAGTGCATTAAGCATAGATTTCAGTTTTTTCTTTTTCAGTATTTTTATGACCTCTTTGAAAGAAAAATAAACCAAAGGCTCGTCTATTCCTTTGAACATATTTTCTTGGGCAGGAATAATGATAGCTATAGACTTGCCTGTGTAAGATTTTTGCTTGCCTTCTTGGTCAAAAATCATTTCTTCTATCAAATTCATCTTGTATAATTGCCTGATTTGCCAAGTATTAGGATTAATAGCGATGGAATCCGAAGTATCTATATTAGGTATGATAAAGCGAACGCTAAATTCTATTTTATCGAGGGTAATATGAATGGAGTCGCTGGTAAAAGCGCGAATTTGTTTGTTTTCTACGCTTTCTTTTAGTATTTTGAACAATTCCGTGCCTGCTTGGAAAAATACTGAATTATTTTCTTCTTTTAAGTCCAAGTCGCTGACTATCTGTTTCTTAAACTCTTTTCTCAATTTCCCATTTTGCTGTGGCGTAGGCATACTACTTTGTAGATTACTGAGGAAAAGTTTTTGTTTTAATGCTTCTGAATAGGGAAGAAAATAGTTTTTTTCATCTTTCAGCAGAAGTTTTTGAGCATCTTTATAATTGAAACGTGCTACAAAAAATGTCAAAGAATCTTCGTAATAGATTTCTAAAGCAGTAGGTTGAAAATTATTTTTGTCTTGTTTCTGCTCGACAGGTCTGACCAGCCACAGAAAATACAGTCTTTCATCTTCTATTTTTTCAATAATCTCATTGTTTTTCAGCCTATTATTAATCGGTTCTCCATTTTGAGAAAAAGCAACAATTTTGTTGTCCAGCGCATTGGTCAGCAAAATTTTGGCAGTCCGATAGGGAGACCCGTCATTAATGTCTAAGTGTAATACTTCGCCGAAATGAGCGGCAGTAGAGCTTTGCCAAAGAGCTAATGTATTGTTTTTCAGCACTTTTTTAATGTCCTTAAATTTGAAATTAGCAATAAAAATATTCTTATCATTTTGAGGCACATACAAGGCTACATAATCTATCTGACTTCCTTGGGGCGTAAGCGATTCATAAACAGCGAATAATGAAATATCCTTTGCCAACCAATTCATTACTGTGCCGTCATTGGTTGCTTCCGTTTCGTCCGTAATTAGTTTATCTTTGACAATAGGGATTGTCATATTTCTCTTAAAAGATGGCTCATCAAGTATTTGCAGAGGTTGATTAGTTTGTGGAAGTTGGTAAGGAGTTAGTTTTTTGGCTTGGACAGCTTGGAGCAGTAGTTCGGGTAAAGATTTATTTTTTTCAAAATAAGAGGAATTGTCTTTGCTACTTACCCAATGTATCTGCCAAGCAGACTGCGCTTTGCATATAGTCGCTATCAATAGAAAAGCCAGAAAAAAAGTGTATTTGTGCATGTTTTATAGTTTTTTTCATGTTGAAATATCTTTGCCAAGTAGTAAAACTCTCTTGTGCAAATATAGCTCATTGGGCTGATATTATCTACGCTATTTTGCGATTATCTTGCCTTGATTATTACACTTTTCATGGATTATATTCTTTAACCCAAATAGGCTACACCAAAACTATTCTACATAAAGAAATGTGTTATGAGTATTTTTTTTAATGCGTAAATCTTTCTTAATTTTGTAAAAACGCACCTATTCAATCTCATATAGAATGGCGGTCGTATTGTGTTGTATAATATTAATAGACAAATTGTAGTATGTTTTTGAAAATGAGGAGATAAAGTTAGACTTTTGAGTTTTCCACAACATAAAAGTTACCTTTATGACTCCT
>JALOMS010000760.1 GCA_025455345.1 Thermoflexibacter sp.
ATAGATATGCAAGATTTTCAAGATGCTGTTGATAGGGTCATTGGTGGATTGGAAAAGAAAAATAAAATCATTTCACCAGAAGAAAAGAAAATCGTAGCTTATCACGAAGCAGGTCATGCCGTTTCTGGCTGGTTTTTAGAGCATGCCAACCCATTGGTCAAAGTCAGTATTGTCCCAAGAGGTGTAGCCGCATTAGGATATGCTCAATACTTGCCAAAGGAGCAGTTTTTATATACCACAGAACAACTCATGGACGAGATGTGTATGACATTAGGAGGGAGAGCCGCAGAGGAAATCATCTTTGGTAAAGTTTCTACAGGTGCATTGAGTGATTTAGAACACATTACTAAGATGGCTTACAGTATGGTAAGTATCTATGGCATGAATGATAAAATAGGCAATGTTTCTTTCTATGACTCCAAACGCTCGGATTATATGTTTGACAAACCTTACTCCGAAGCAACAGCAGAACTCATAGATAAGGAAGTCAAAATACTGATTACCGATGCTTATCAGCGTACCAAAGATTTGCTTCTCGCTAAGAAGACAGAATTAGAAACACTGGCGAAAGAGCTGTTGGAAAAGGAGATTCTATTCCAATCAGACCTTGAGCGATTGATAGGAAAGCGTCCTTTCGAACAGCCTACTGCCTATCAAGCCTATACCAACGGGCTTGCCAAAGAACATAAAGAAGAAACGAAGGTAGAGGAAACAGAAGAAGAAATTAAGTAATAGACGTGAGCATTGGGTAGTGAGGAGTGAGAATGTTAGTATTGCGAAGAAACGCTTTGTAGCTTGTTACAAAGCGTTTTTTAATTCAGAATTATTAAATTTGATGCATCTGCTTAATTGCTTGTATTTTATTTCTTCGGAAATTGAATATTGGTATTAGTAAAGGCAATAGATTAAAACAACTTTATAGAACTTAATATCAAGCACTTGAATATAAATAGAGCATAGAAATCACAAAAAAAGTAAGAATATAGATAAATACCTCATTGTTTTGAATTTATCATTTTCTTATTTTTATATTTGTTTGGTTTTCATAAGTAAAACTCTAATTATAGATACTTTATTCATTTGTAATTTCCCTTTCTACAAAGGGCTTTTTACCCAATATGCCTGAAAAACAAAAACCTGTCATATTTCTCGCATTTGCCAATGACAAAGAAGATAACGCTCGTTATCTAAGAAACTTGCCCAAAGCTGGTCTTTGTGAAGTGGTGGAACGAGCAAGTGCCACGATTGAGCAGATTTTGGACATCTTCCAAGATAGCCGTTATAAAGACCGCATTGCGATTTTCCACTATGGAGGTCATGCAGATGGGTATCAGTTACTCTTAGAGCAGTTAGACGGTTCGCATAGTGTGGCACATGGGGCTGGCTTAGTTTCTTTTTTTGCAAGGCAAAAAGGCTTAAAATTGGTTTTTTTTAACGGGTGTAGTACCCAACAGCAAACTTTAGAGTTGGTAGAAGCAGGAGTTCCTGCGGTTATAGGCACTTCCTCAGCGATTGGGGACGACATTGCTACCAATCTTTCCATTCGCTTTTATAACGGAATATCCAATGGACTCTCCATAGACAAGGCTTGGTTAGAATCCGTAGATTATATTAAAATCCAACAAGGCTTTGACAAGGGAAAGGGAGAGGTAAATACGCGCGGGCTGTATCGCAAAAATACCAAACAACAAGACGCTCCACCTCCCGACCGACTCCCTTGGGATATGTATTACAAACAAGGAGCGGAAATAGTCAAGGATTGGAACTTGCCTGAAGCAGTAGATAACCCCTTGTTTGGATTGCCTGATGTGAGCCAAATGTTTGACTTACCTGACAAACCGTATCGGTTTTTAGAAAGATATAGAGAGGAACATACTCAGATTTTTTTTGGTCGCTCTTATTATATTAGAGATTTGTATATCAGAGCCATAGACAGAAATTCTGCCCCTATTATCTTACTGTATGGGCAGTCTGGTGTGGGCAAATCTTCCTTGTTAGACGCAGGAGTATTGCCACGTTTGGAGCAAGTTTCTAAGGTAGTTTACATTCGTAGAAACCAAGACAAGGGTTTACTTGGCACGCTCACAGAAGCATTGGGAATTACTACTGACAATGGGCAACCTTCGCCACCTTCGGTTGAGAATTTGCCAGCAAAAAATAGCAATTCTGAAGAAAAATCACAACAATCAACAGTAATCCAACAATTAGAAGAATTACTGAATAATATAAAAGGAGAAGCTAAAAATCACCTCTCTGCAACCATAGAAGAATTAAAAATTCAAGAAAACAAGAAAGCCCAGTTTGACATACCAATAGATGAAAGCGAAAAATACAGCCTCAAAGGAATTTGGAAACTCAAAGAAAAGGATGCCCAACAACCCTTTATTGTGATTTTAGACCAAGCAGAGGAGGCTTTTACACGTCCCAATGACAACTTGCCCAATGAATTAGATGATTTCTTAGTACAAGTTCACTCAATCTTTGGCAATCCCAAAGACCGACCAGTAGGTAAGCTCATATTGAGTTATCGCAAAGAATACAGTGCCGAATTTGATGAGGCTTTCAAGAAAATGCAAATACCAAGAGAGGGCATTTTCTTAAAACATTTGGAGCGTAGGGACATCATAGAGGTCATCACGGGACTAACTTTATCGCCACATTTAAGGAATTGTTATCGCCTTAATATAGAAGCTGAATTGCCTGTCATTATTGCAGACGACCTGCTCGAAGACAAAGATTCGCCCATTGCTCCTATTTTACAAATTCTGCTAACAAAAATGTGGAATATGACAGAACAGGAAGAATTGCGCTATTTCTCTGTCAAAAAATACCAAGAACTGAAGAAAGAAGGAATTTTGATGAACGATTTTTTCCATCAACAAATGGAATTATTTAAAAAATGGAATGAAAACGAAGAAAATTCGGGCTTGGCATTGGATATTTTGAACTTCCATACCACCGCCTTAGGGACGGCAGGAAGTAAGCGCATCAGCGACCTCAAAGAGCGATATGCTCATAGAGCAGAGGTCATAGAACCTATTTTAAAGAAATTCCAAGAACTATACCTGTTGGCTGGTTTCTCCCGTACTGTTACAGGTTTAGCGCATGACACCCTTGCTCCCGTAGTCCAAAACGAGTTCCGCAGTTCCGATAGAGATAGCCAAAAAGCCACCAGAGTATTAGAAAATAGGCTCAATGAGTTTGAGGATAATCCTACTTTGGTCTTAGATGAAACCGACTTAGGCATAGTAGAAAAAGGACAAGTAGCTATGCGTATCTGGACAGACAAAGAAAAAGAATTGGTAGAAGCAAGTCGCCTTCGTAGAGAGCAAAACTTGAAAAGAGAAAAACGCAACAAAATGATTTTAAGAGGCTTAGGTGCATTAATAGCACTCATGCTTGTCATTGGCTTTATCTTCCAACAGCGATTTACCAGAGAAATCCAAGAAGAAGGAGAAAAAACCAAAATAGCCCTAAAGCAAAGCCAAATAGCCACACAAAAGGCAGAAGCCGCCAAGCAAGAGGCAGACAAACAAAAGAAAGAAGCAGAGAAGCAAAAAGAAGTGGCAGAGCAA
>JALOMS010000136.1 GCA_025455345.1 Thermoflexibacter sp.
AGATTCTCCCTTTTGAAATGCCAATACACTGCTTAAATCCTTGATAATTTCATCTAAATAAGTAGTTTCTGCTTGCATTTTTCTCACAATATCAGCATTGTAACTATTCTTTCCCATTTCTATAAAATCAAATATGGAGGCAAGACCAAGCAAACGCGCAACTGGGGCGCGCAATTGGTGGGCGGTAACAAAAGCATATTCTTCTAATTGATGATTTTGTTTGATAAGTTCCTCATTCGCTTGGGTAAGAGCCAATGTCCGCTCCTCTACTTGGACTTCCAATTGGGCGTTTGTCATTTGCAAATCATAATTGATTTCATTGATAAGTTTTTGATACGCTGAGAGTTTTATATTTTGTTCTTCTAATGCGGAGCTTTGTGCTTGTATTTCCTCTTGGTTTTGTAGAAGGCTTTCATTTTGGGTTAAAATTTCTTCTTTTTGCTTTTCTATTTGCAAAGTTCTCTCCTTGACTTTATTTTCTAACTCTTCTTTTTGTGCGGAGATAATGCGTTGATTTTCTTCTGCTTTTTGCAGTGCCATCAGTTGTGCTTCTGCGGTTTCTCTCTTATAAATATTAATCTTATCGGCAACAGCAAAAGACAAGAGTACAATCTCCACCGCAGAGCCGATTTGTATAGAATGATATGCCCACAGACTATACGAAATCACTCCCGCAGAGAGTAAAATAGTGATGATTATTCCAGATAAAAACGTAGTAAATGCGATTAGAAAAAACTTTGCTGGACGATAACCTCTGCCATATAACTTGCTCGTAACGAACAATATATACCCTACTACTAACAGCCCTACCACTTGCGAAATCTGAAACATCAAATGAGGAAAGCCCAGAAGATTCAGTCCTATTTCTGCCACGCAGATATAGATGAGTATTTGGAATCCTTTGCGGTATTGGGGAGCTTTTTCTTTGATATTGAAAAAATCCATGCTGAATATCAATACAAAAAAATTGAGCGGGTACAGGATAGATGCGTAAAAATTAAGCTGAGGAAAGTTTGGGTATAAAAATTGGAAGTTATAACCTAATAAATTGGCAGTTACTAATCCTACTGCAAATACGTAGAGTACATAAGACAGATAGATACGCTCTTTGGTACTGATATACAAGAAAAAATTGTAAAAAATAATCAATATAACAAAGCCAAAATATACACCATTTAAGATGCTATTTGCCTGATTTTGCTCAAAAAAACTCTCAATTTTGCCTACTTTAATCGGAATTTGGAGAATTTCATAGGAAGTTGCCCTCAAATAATAGGTATGACAGTTAGGAGAAAGCTCGAAGTAAAAGTGATTATTTTTTAGTATTCTCTGCTCGAAAGGTAAGGAATTTCCACTTCTAAAAATCTCATACTGACCGTTGTCTTTGAAGGCATAAAAATCTAATTGGCTTAGAATAGGATAGCTGACTTCCAAAAAATATCGCCCATTTTGCGGAATATTGATATAAATTTTGACCCATACGGAAGAGGTTGTTGCACCCCAATTAGGCACTTGCAAATGACTCTGCCGAAATTGTGCTTGTTGGCTTGCTTGCAAAATATCGTGAATACTCCAAGCATTTGTTTTATCTTCGAGTACCCATACATCTTTACCAATATCGCGAATAGCACTATTATTGTTAATTTGGATTAGCTGTTGGCAATAGCCTATTTGAACAAAAAATAATAGGCATAAGAAAAAAAAATATCGCTTCCTCATGATTTACAATATCAACCCACAAAAAATAAAAAATGATAGTCTTATCGGTAGTCTATTTTTTTATTATTATTAACATCAGAGTAAAAAGCAAACACTACCCAAACTATTTATTATTTTGAGTAGTGTTCGCAAGTGAGGTTTACTTGGCGGTAGCGTATCTTTTGGCTACTTCAGCCCAGTTTACCACATTCCAAAAAGCGGCAATGTAATCAGGACGCTTATTTTGGTACTTGAGGTAATAAGCGTGTTCCCACACGTCCAATCCCAAAATAGGAGTGCCTTTATCGGGATTTAAGTCCATGAGAGGGTTATCTTGGTTAGGGGTCGAGCAAATCTTCAGCTCTCCACCTTCTACTATCAACCACGCCCAACCCGAACCAAACCTGCCGACACTTGCCTTTGCGAACTCGTCTTTGAAGTTAGCAAAAGAGCCAAATTTCTTATTAATCGCTTCTGCCAAATCACCCGTAGGCTCTCCACCCGCATTAGGGGCGAGTATTTGCCAAAACAAGGAGTGATTATAGTGTCCACCCCCATTATTACGAACCGCCGCAGGATATTTGCTCATATTTTTCATCAAGTCCTCGATAGAAAGATTTTCCATCTCCGTCCCTTTTACTGCATTATTGAGGTTAGTAACATAGGTATTGTGATGTCTGCCGTGATGAATCTCCATCGTCATCGCATCGATGTGAGGTTCTAATGCCGCCTTGTCATAAGGCAATGCAGGTAACTCAAATGCCATAATTGAATGATTTTTAGTTTAAAAAAATATAAAAATACTGTATTGAATTTATTAGAATTCTTTTACAAACAAAAGTATTAAATAAACACGATAAATGATTTTTTGTTTTGGGAAAAAAAAATGATGCATATCTCGAAATCTATTTCGTTATTTTTCACCAAATCCTACGTTACAAAACTTAATTTTCCAACATTTGGAGTTTAATGAGATTGCTATAAATACCCTTGTCAATGGCATTGAGTTCGTCATGCGTTCCTTTTTCCACAATCTTCCCATTCTCAATCACATAAATCCTATCTACCTTGCGAATAGTAGCTAAGCGGTGGGCAATGATGATAGAGGTGCGATTTTTCATCAGTTCGTCTAAGGCATCCTGAACAAGTTGTTCTGATTCAGCATCTAATGAGCTGGTTGCCTCGTCCAAGATGAGAATAGAGGGATTCTTTAAAATCGCTCTTGCGATGGCTATTCTTTGTCGCTGACCTCCAGAGAGTTTGATACCTCTATCTCCTACTACGGTATTGAATTTTTCGGGGAATGTTTCTATAAAATTGAAAGCATTTGCTTTTTGGGCTGCCTCTATGATTTCTTTTTCAGTAGCATTGGGATTTCCGTATGCTATGTTTTCTCTGATAGTGCCGCCAAAAAGAATAACTTCTTGGGGTACGATACTAATATTATCACGATAGGTGAGTAGTGGATATTCTTTGATATTTTTGTTATCTATAATGATTTCTCCCTGTGCCACATCATAAAAACGCATTAAAAGCTGAATAACAGTAGATTTCCCCGCACCGCTATGCCCGACTAAAGCTATCTTTTCGCCCGCATGAATATCTATATTAATTCCTTTTAATACTTCTATATCTTGGCGAGTAGGGTAAGAAAAACGCACATCTTCAAAAACAATATGTCCATTGAGGCGTATATTGGGTTGCATAAGCATAATATCAAATTCGCTCTCCATGTCCAAGATTTCTTGTACGCGCTGGGATGCTCCTATGGCTCTCTGTAATTGGCTATAAATATCTCCTAATCCACCAATAGACCCACCAATAAACATCGTATAAATGACGAAAGCAGTCAAATCTCCAATCGTGATTTCTTTGGCTTCGACCAAGCCCGTGCCATACCAAAGCACACCGACTATACCACCAAAAATGGCTAAAATAATAAAAGAAACAAAGGCACCGCGATACATGGCTGTTTGTAAGGCTGTATTGACTACTTTGTCCAGTGAAGTGCGATAGCGATTGACCTCAAAAAATTCATTGGTAAAAGCCTTAACAATATGAATTGCTTGTAGCGTTTCTTCTACGATGGTATTGGCAGTAGCCAAATCATCTTGGGTCTTCTTAGACATTTTTCGGATATACTTGCCAAAAATTAATCCTGAAATCACTAAAATAGGAATAGTACCGAGCATAAAAAATGTCAGCTTAGGCGTTTCCCAAAATAGAATAGAAATCCCAATGATAAATATGCAGATTTGTCTAAAAAACTCCGCTAAAGTAATAGAAAAAGTATCTTGGAGCAGAGAAATATCAGCAGTAAGACGACTCATCAGCTCGCCCGTCCTGCGACTATCATAAAAAGTAATTGGCAGGGTAACTAACTTTTGGTACAGAGCCTTGCGTATATCTGCAATCCCCATTTCACTCACTCTGGCAAAGAAAAATACTCTTAGAAATGAAAATATGCTTTGAATAATCAAGATAAGAACAAGCACAGTCGCAATCATATTTATATCTCTGTGCAAAAACTCATACTTATGTCGCTCTATTTCAAAGATTTCTCCTATAATTACTCCAGTATCCAAGGGCTTGCCCAAAGAGGTATCTATCAACTGTCCCGTAAAAAATGGGAAAGCTAAGGTTATTGCACTTGAAAAAAATAAGAAAACCATACCCGCTACAAAAAAGCCGCGATACGGTATGATGAATTTGTAAATACCAAGTAAATATTGGAGCGTATCCTTGTTCACAGCTACTTTTTTATCTATCTCGTCATCGTAGTTGTATCCTTTTCTTCCAGCCATTATGAATGTGTATTAGTGCTAATTTTTTTGAAAATCAGTAAGATAAAATAATTATACAATAAGGTTGATGTTCTAAACAAGTCTTAATCGTTTTGATTTGCCGATAAGCAAAAAAAATGTATAATTAGTAACTTTAAGTAAAAACAAGGCAAATATAGAGAAAGAAATTTAAAATCTAAACACCTACATAGATTAACCAAGATTATTGTATTCTGAGCCATATTATCATTTTATTCACACGATGGGTTCTATTATCAAAAAAAAAGCGATAAAAGAAATTTGACCAATCTATTGCTTTTAAGTTTTTTTTTAAGTTATATTTGAAGCTAAAGAAACACCTATTTCTGAAATATTTATATCTTACTTCCCAATGAATATTATAGAAAAACTTATCACCGAATTTGACCAACAAATGTTAAAAGCGATTCAGCTTGGCGAAAGTTTGAAAATCTCTCGTCCCGCCGAAGATATTAGGAACGTTGTGATTTCGGGCATAGGTGGTTCGGGCATAGGTGGTAGCATTACTAAATCGCTTACCGTCAATGACTTGGAGATTCCTATCGAGGTGATAAAGAGTTATGAAATCCCCAAATATGTAGATAAACATACCTTATTAATCGCTTCATCTTATTCTGGTACGACCGAAGAAACCTTAGCCGCAGTCGCTTTGGCGGGAGTAAGAGGTGCGAAAATAGCCTGTGTAACCACAGGTGGCAAACTTTATGATATTGCTACCAAGAAAGGCTATGGCATCGCCAAAATACCTCAAGAAGAGCCTTGTCCAAGAGCCTATTTAGGTTATTCCCTTATTCAGCAGATGTATTTACTTATTCACTATCAGCTGATTAGTAATAACTATCGGAATCAGCTAAAGTCCGCCTATACACTAATCAATGAGCAAAAAGAAACTATTAAGCAGATGGCAGAGGATATCGCCGAACAGTTGCATAATAGACTACCGATTATTTACACAGACAATAACTTAAACCCGCTCGCAGTTCGTTTTCAACAACAGATTAATGAAAACGCCAAACAGTTTTGTCATGTGAACGTATTCCCAGAGATGAATCACAACGAATTGGTAGGCTGGGTACACCCACAGCATATTCTACACAATACGGCTGTAGTATTGGTAAACTCTACCTTTAATAACCCAAGAGTCAATCTACGAATGAAAATCTGCAAAGGGATATTTTCTAAAATAACAGATAGAATATTAGAAATAGACTTAGAAGGGACATCATTAGTAGAACAGACTTTCTATTTTATCCATCTGACAGATTGGGTGTCTTATTATCTTGCTCTCAAAAATGACGTGGATCCTTATCAGATAAAAGTGATAGATTTTCTCAAGTCAGAATTAGCAAAAATCTAAAAAAATGACTGCCGATTTAGAGGATAACGAAATAGTATTACTCATTACTATATTGGAAGTCAGGGCAAATGCCCTATTCCAAGCACGTATAGAAGAAGCAAAAAAAGGAAAAAGTAAGAATGAACAATATGCCAAAAGTCTGTTAGAAGAATACAATCTGATAGAAAATATTTTGAAAAAATTAAAACAGTAATTTAGGCACTAACTTTCCCACAATTTATTCTAAAATTTGTATCTTTTGTTTGTGTTTTTACATTATGTTTGCAAAAACAATATTTCTCTACTAATATTGGCACAAAAAAATAAAATATTGATTTTTAATTAAATTAAAATTTTTATAATTGCACTTTAAAAAGTTTTCAAAATATGAGAAAGACTACAATATTTACATGGGCGTTAGTGCCTGTCATTGTTGCCTTATGCTATTTCCTCTATGCAGGTATCAAAAAAAATATAGATACTGCTGAAAATATCAAAAAAAGTGAAGCAAAGGTGATAGAACGACTCAAAGAAATTAGAGAAGTACAAAAATGGTTCTTGTTGAGTAATGGTCGCTATTGCGGTAGCTGGGATAGCTTGGTAAGTTTTATCAAAGAGGGGACTATCTACATCGTAGAAAAGAAAGAAACAATCATTCAAAGACCCGCCAATCAAGCACACTTGGGCGATAGCGTAAGAGTGAGTTTTGATACTTTAGGGAGAGAAAATGTGCAGAAATACCTATTCCCTTCTGATAAGTATCCTTCTTTCAAAGCAGATGATATCGCCAAAGTCCCAACTTGTGAGATACCTGACTTTGAAAAACCTGCCTCTTGCACCAACTGTCAGTTTTCTGTTTATGCGGGCAAAATCAAGAAAGGAAATATCATGGTCGATGTATTAGAAATATTTGACCCATGTCCCGTAGATATTTCAAGAAAAGAAAGCAATACAAATCGCAAGCGCAAGTTCCTTCGTTTTGGTTCGCGAGACGAAGTTACTACCACAGGTAATTGGGAAGACTAATACCATATATTTCTTAGCGATAAGGTTCAGTGTTTATTTGTTTTGACTATAAAATACACCAACACTGAACCTTTACCTTCACTTATTAATTTAAAATTGCATAGCTTTTTGGAAAAACCAATAATATATTACCAACCTGTCAGACTCATCAAAGACGAAAAATTTAGCGTAGATGAAATCTATAAATACAATATTTGCTTCAAAATTTCTAATAAGCATTGTATGATTTCAGTCTTTGATACCTCTACTAATAGATGTTTGGTTTACGAACAATACGAAATAGAAAAAAGTATAGACTTTATAGATTTTTTAGAACAAATTTATAAAGACCATGCTTTTGTATCAGCAGGTTATTGGAAAAAAATAATTCTTATGTGTACAACTCCTTCTTTTACTTACGTACCAGAAGAATATTTTAGTAAAGAAAACGCCTTGAATCTTTTGCGGTTAAATACTGTCATCAATATTGACGAGGTAGATATATTTCATTCTCCGCACCCACACCAACACATTTATAGCATTTTTACAATAGAGAAAAAAATATTGCGATGGATTAAAGGCAAATACCCTTACCAAGAGATTATCTGTGTGCATGAAAATAGCGCAGTCTTAGAAGGACTGATAGTTCAGCCTAATCAATTGGAAATGAGAAATTTGCACGCCTTTATTGATGAAAAGAAACTTACACTTTTCTTTTTCAAACACGGCAATCTCTATTTTCTCAATACTTTCCCCTCACAAACAACCAAAGACCTCATATATTATGTCCTGCTTATTATTACCCAATTGGAGTTAATTCCTTCAGAGGTATCCTTAGTATTATATGGTGATATTTTAGCACAAGACAACAATTACAACGAGTTACGCAAATACATCAACCGCATTAGCTTTGGACAAAGACCAAAAGAGTTAAGTTTGGGGTTTAAATTTGACGAAATCGCAGAACATACTATTTTTGATGTACTTAGTGTAGGTAATTGGATAAAATAGTGATAAAATAAAATCACTCGGCTTTCAAATTTTTTTTACTACTAATCTCTATACCCATGAAAAAAATCGCATTGTTCCCAGGGTCTTTTGACCCTTTCACCAAAGGACACCATGATATAGTCATGCGTGGGCGGGAATTATTTGACGAAGTCGTTATCGGAGTCGGTCAAAATAGTCAAAAACAACGGTATTTCCCCATAGATACCATGTTAGAATGTATCAAAGAGGCATTCCAGCAATATGATAATGTCAAAATAGAGAGTTTCACTGGCTTGACTGCCGCTTTTGCAGAGAAGGTAAACGCCAAATATCTCTTAAGAGGCTTGAGAAATACCACAGATTTTGAGTATGAAAATAGTATTGCACAGATAAATAAAAATATCTACCCCAACTTAGAAACCGTACTACTTATCACTTCTCCCGAACTTGCCTATATCAGTTCTACCATTGTCCGTGACATTTATAAGTATGGGCAAAACGTAGATAAATATCTGCCTTATAAGCTACCTATGTGATTTTCTGAAATTTATGTAAAAAATATCTTAGAAATCTTTTGCATATCAAAAATTCAATTCTAACTTTGCATTATCAAATGGATTGATTTATAGAGTATTAACATTTTTTTTAACTAAATCATTACGAACGTGACAAAGGCAGATATTATAGCCCAAATAGCAGAAAAAACGGGCATCAGCAAAGAAGACGTTTCAACAAGTGTTGAGGCATTCTTCAAAGTAGTAAAAAGCAACATGGTAGAAGGTGAAAACATCTACGTGAGAGGCTTTGGTAGCTTTATTAACAAGAAGCGTGCAAAGAAAGTAGGTAGAAACATCTCTAAAAATCAGCGTATTGAGATTGCTGAACACTATATCCCTGCTTTCAAACCTTCTAAAACTTTTGTAGAAGAAGTTAAGAAAAGCGATAAAGTAAGACTTGCTAATAACTAATTAGAATTTCTTGGCATAAAGTTATTTTGTCCAAAAAGTGCCAAAATTTGGTACTTTGTCAAAAACGCTACAAAGTTTGTATCTTTGTAGCGTTTTTTGTTTTATGCCTTCATTCTACCTCTCTGTTGGTGCTCTGACCATGTTTTTCCTGACTTCCTCATTAGGACAACACCCAAAGTTAGAAGTTAAATCACCTATGGTTTTAACTGCTTTATATCTGCCTCTGCTTTTGTCTATCACTTTCATACTGACAAGTCCATTTTTATTTTTTCTTTTGCACAAGCATCATGCAAAGATACAAAAAGAAGGCTGGAATACCCAAATTTTAAAATATGAAAAGTTAAATCTTGATGACTGACTTTGCATTGGCAAGTCTGACTGCTTGTTTGTGTAATATTAAAATTAGCCAATTGCTTGAGAATCCACAAATTTCTATTCCATTGCTAACACTTTCTTCTGTGTAAACATAGATTTTGGAAATATTGAAAGCCGTTTTTATCAAAATCAAACATGGCAGGCATAAATAATAATTCTTTGTACGCGCCTACTCCTGATGTATCATAATCTACTATCATCACACAAGCAATATTTAACCATCTCCTTTAAGATACCATGGTGGTGGGGATATTGCATGCCTATAATTCATTGATTATTAGCTAATTATTCCACTTCTGCGATTTTTACATTGCTTCCTGTTCTAATCTGTAAGATTCCTGAAGTGATGACTGTATCCCCCAGACTCAAACCATCTAAAATCTGAATCTTGTTTTCTGTACGTGTACCTGTAATGACA
>JALOMS010000137.1 GCA_025455345.1 Thermoflexibacter sp.
TGCTTTGAAATAGTGTAATTCATTATTTTGAATCATGATGAGAGGGTTATTAGCTCCAGCATATTCTAAGATTTTTTCTTCCTTTCGCCATACGCACAAAGCCATGTCCATGCCATCTCGGTTTTCTGTTTCCCCTTGTTTGAGAGATTTGCGGATTCCTTTGTGTAACTCATTGAGAATAAGGTCTGCGCTGGTAATGTGTCTATTCTGAACAATTTCGTTGAGAAGATTAAAACCTATCATGGTAAGCAATGCTCCAGGTACACCATGCCCCGTACAGTCTGCCGCAGTCAGCAAAATTTTTGAAGGGTTGTTATTAATATCATCTGTATGAGTAAACCAGTAATAGTCTCCACTCACTATATCCCTTGGTCTAAATAATATAAAACTTTCTGGAATAAGGGCTTGCAAGGCTTTTTCTCCTGGAAGCATGGAGTCTTGAATACGGCGAGCATAGTTTATGCTTCCTGTAATTTTTGCATTTGCTTCTTTGACTTCGTGATAGGTTTTTTGCAGTTCTTGGCTCTGTTTTTCTATATTGTCCCTTTGGGTAGAAATTTCCTCTTTTTGTTGCATAATTTCAGCATTTTGTAGAGCCAGTTTGATTCCTGCTTTTTTCTTTTGCTGATATCCATATAAGACCACAAACGCCAAAGCAAATACCAATCCCAATCCTCCTATCAATGATTGTTGCACCACTTTGTCCAATTCTATTTCTTTTTTTAGCTTTTCTTCCATCAAGCGCGCATTTTCTTGACGTTGCTGGAGAATAACCAATTGTTTTTGTTGCTCCTTTGTTTGGCGATTCATTTTTTCTTTTTCGGACTCTACTGCGATAAGTTTTTTTTGCTGGTTAAGCATCATACCTTCTTGGGCTACTCGGTCTGCTTCTGCTATCTTCGCTTTAAGTTGTGCTTCTAATACTTTCCTTTGGTTTGCTTCTGCGGACTTTTTCCGCAAATTGTCATCAAGCATGGTAAAAAACTTAAAATACTGAATAGATTTTTCAGCATTCCCCATTTTCTCATAGTTCTCTGTCAATCTTCCATAACAATTGCGAACTAACTCATCATTATTGAGTTCTTTTACTGCTTTTAGCGCGTCATTTTCTAAAATTTGTACGGCTTTATCGTATTGTTTAAGTTTGGTATAAGTATCTGCAATAGTCAGCCACGCAGAAGCAATACCTTCTTTGTCTTTCTTTAATTTTCTGATTTCTAATGTTTTATAATAATAATTGAGAGCTTCATCAAAATTCCCCATGTCAGAATACAGCGAACCAATATTATGATTAATCATGGTGATGGCATTGTTGTTCCCTATTCCTTCGTTGATAGTAAGAGAGCGTTTGAAGTAATCTATGGCTTCCCTATTATGACCGTATTCCCAATAGATAAAGGCAATTTTGTTGAGGAATTGGGTAGCTTGATTAGGGTCTGAGGCTTGATATCTGTCCGCTAAGGTTTTGGACTCAGCAATGGCTAACTGCTGATTTTCAGGTATAAACCCTTTGTTTTGAGCTTGTAAGTGTCCATACAAGTTCAATAAAAAACCAAGGGCTAACCAACCAATTCTATATAAGGGGTTGTTCATGGGGTTGTTTAGCTAATGATAATTACAGGCTAAAGATACAAAATAATCTATAAAGTTAAGTAATTGATTATTAGTATTTTGTATTAATTCATAACTATTTACTAATCAATATTTTACAATTAAAAAAAATTACCTAACTATTTCCCGACTTAGGAGATAGCGTAAGAGCTTCGTCGTCTGCGGCAGCGTTGGCGTCTTCTTGGTCTTGAGCATTGCTTTCTATCATTTCCAATACGACATCTTCCAACAAAAATCTCTCTGCTACGGAAAGAGCCTGAAGGTCTATCTCTGCGTGTTCCCAAGAGGTAGGATTGGCAGTATAAAATAATTGACCTTGTGCATTTTCGTATGTAATTTCTTGGAGAGAGGACTCCAATTTGATAAATAAAGCCTTGTATTGGTTGATTAGATTGCCCTGCGAACGTTTAATCTCTTTGATAGGAATACTGACCTCCTCTTGAGAAGAGAAAAGTGTTTTGCGATAAATCATCTTCTCTGCATCAATAAATATCACTTGCCTACTTAAATAATAATACAGTAGAGAATAAATTGCGAAGCATAAAAGAGCAATACCTATCAGCACAGGAATATATCCCAACAAACTGGTGCGAGCGAAAAACTTAACTGAGGCATAAATGAAAGTAATACAAACAAATATACTTAAAATAATAGCAATAATAGTATTCCATTTCAATACACTCCACTCCAACCAAATAGCTTGGTCATTGGCAAATATGCTGATATTGCGAACTCGTCTGTTGGATATACGAATAGGACTACAATGCTTGGGAGGATTAGCTACTTGTTGCCTTGCTTCTGGGGAAATATCTAAAAATACATCTGATAAGGTAGCAAATGGAGCTAAGAATTTTTCCTTGTGAGTATCTTCTATGCTACTCACATATACGGGCAAGGAAATGTAAGAGAGCAAGAGTTCTATATTAGATTTTAACTCATTGTAATTCTTTCCATTGTATATCTCTAAGGAAGAGGCTTTGGAGCGAATAAGGTGTACCTGCACTTGGGTATCTCCTTCTATATGAGGATTGATGACGCGATTTACCCAAATTGCTTTAAAGTTATCATACGGAATAGTAACTTGAGATTGTCTTTGGGCGATGATGAGCATTTGCTTTTCCTTGTCAAAAAATATTTTAAAATGCTCATTCATACTTGCTAATAAGACAGTAATGATGAGTGTGGCTACAATAGACAAAATAATGATAACAATCTGTAAAGAGCTTACTGCTTTGAAAAACAACAATAATACTTCTAAAATAGAAAGAGAAACGCCTGCACTTAACCAAACGTAAGGCATATAACTTCCAAAATGAAGAGCAAGAATATTGTTAGTTGAAGTATGTATTCTCATGATGCAGTCTCAAATAATTTATTAAAACAAATAAGGGAGTCTATCTATAATAAATATCAAGTTAGAAAAATTAAGTGCATTATTTCGCAAGTTAATTGTATTTTCTTTTAAATACCTAATTTATTTATCAAAGACATCTAAAACTTCCCATGTATGGTCTGCCAAAAGTCTAATCGTGGCGAGGCAAAAGTCATATTTTTTACTTCTTCCCCATTCGTTGGGGGCGATTAACGAAAGCACATCTGCTTTTTCATGTCTTTCATAAAGATAATAGGTCTTACCTATCAGTGGTTCAAAACGCATT
The DNA here is from genome assembly GCA_025455345.1 of Thermoflexibacter sp. Classification (GTDB taxonomy): domain Bacteria; phylum Bacteroidota; class Bacteroidia; order Cytophagales; family Thermoflexibacteraceae; genus Thermoflexibacter. Next base: position 3,270 of record JALOMS010000137.1, read on the forward strand.
TCAGCTTGATAGACTCTTTCAGAGATAGCTTTACGGGTATTGATAGTCTTTGCTTGTTCGGCTAATAGTTGTATCTGCTTGTATATCTGGTCCATCTGCATATCTGTCTGCTGATACATGGCTTCCAAAGCATTTGCTTTGATTCTGCCTTGGTCTTCTGGCTTAATCACAACACCCCCTACGGTATGTGCATAAGGCAACAAACTTGGATTTTCTGCTATTTTCTCTTTCAACTTTTCCAAGTCTATTTGTTCTACATCTATTTGACGAACTTCTTTATTTTCTTTATTGATTTCTTGCATTGATATAAAATAATAAATAAATAACGACCAAATTTTAGAATAGTTTTATATTTATCAATACTTTGGTAAAAAATACTATTAGAAAAAAAGTAATAAAAGGACTAACTTTAGATTTCCAAGACTAAAATATGCTTTTATCACTATGAGAACAATAGCATTCATTACCGCTTCAATATTAGACAAAATGACCAAGATAAACAAATGTGAAAATTTTTTATCCTTGACTTGGTGATTTTTATTAATTTTAACGCTCTTCTAATTGGCATATCTCTTTCTTTTCAAAACTTAGCAGTATCTTTGCGATTAAGATAAGAAATATGCTATCTCATAACCTAAAATAAAGCCGAATGAAAAAGATAATATTCATTGGTTATTGCATTGCTTACTTACTACTGAGCTATTCTTGCTATGCCCAATCTTCCTTTTCTTTGCGGCAGGCTATTAGGCAAGCGGCACAGAATCACCCTTTACTCAAAGTAGCCCAGTACAACGTTCCCGTTTTTCAAAGTGATATTACAACCGCAGGGCTTAGGTATAACCCGCAGATTAATAGTCAGTTATTAATTCTTTTTAATAGAAATAATTTTGCTGATAATTCCTCTTTCTTGGTCAGTGGGCGCAATAGGCAAGATTGGTGGCAACTCACTCAACAGCTTTATGTGAAGCAACAACGCCAAAAAAAGATAGATTTTGCCAAAGAAAATGTAAACTTAGTACAGAAAAACATAGAAGAAATCAAGCGAAATTTGGTTTTTGAGGTGGCAAATCTTTGGTTAGACACATGGATTTTGAAAGAAAGGTTGGTGATTTTGAGGGAAACCAAAACCAACGTAGATACGCTTATTCGCATTAACGAGAATCGTTTGAAAAATGAGGTTATTTTGCCTTCCGAACTTATTCGTACCCAGATACTTTCAGAACAGTTCCAACTGCAAATCATAGATACAGAACGCCAACTTTCTACGCAAAAAAATTCACTGACTTTTCTCTTAGGGGCAAGTGATAGCGTAACAGTTTCGGACATAGACATTGATTATCAGAATGTTCCCTTACAATTAGATAGTCTTTTTGGCTATGCTACTCAAAGGCGAACCGATATTCAAGTAAACCAACAGGCAATCAGAACGGCAGAGGCAAACTTGAAATTGCAAGAGGCTCTCAAATACCCACAACCCGAAGTAGGCATATTGGTCAATCCGCAAAATGGTGTGTTTTACGCAGGTACTTATTTTAATATTCCTATTCCCCTGTTTGATAAAAACCAAGGAGAAATACAGAAGGCAAAAATATTAAAGCAACAAGCTGAATTTCAACTGAATACCAATCAGTTACAAGCCAAAACAGAAATTAGTAATGCCTATCATCTTTACCAAACAGCAAAGGCAAATTTGGTGAAATATGCAGATATTGTAGATAAATCGCGACAGGTGCTAAATACAGTTCGCTATGCTTATTTGAAGGGAAATACCACGATTATAGACTATTTAGACGCACAACGCACGTTTTTCAGTACCCAACAATTTTATAATGAGGCTTTGCAAGACGTACAGAAGAAATACATTAACTTATTGTATGTGAGTGGGTTAATACAACAATTGGTAGAATAAAGATACATTAAAAAGAAACTTTAAATCATGAAAACAACCATATATAAAATCCTCATTTTGTGCTTTTTACTCTCTTCTTGTGAGAATAAAGAAAAGCCTGTTTACCAAATGAAGCAGGCAGAAAAGCCACAAATCAAAGAAAATGGCAACCAAATTATCTTTGCTTCTTTGCCACCGTACTTTGAGGTTTGGTTTGCCTCTAAGCGTTCCTTAGAGGGGAGCGTAACTGCTCCTGCGCGGGTAGCGGCTACCATTTATGCGGGTGCGGAGGACAATAAAATTATTCTTTTTGAGAATCCTGAAATTACGGAACTATATAGTGCTTATTTACAGAGTGTTGCACACGTCAATAGAGATACAGAATTTTATAAGCGCGTATTGGACATGAACCAAAACGGAGCCGCCACAGGCAAAGAACTTTTGGAAGCAAAAACGGGAATGTTGGACGCACAAAACGAAATGTTGGAGCGAGAAACGCGCTTGCGCGTATTCGGTTATAAGCCTTCGGAACTCAAAGTTGCCCCCATCAACACCGCTTGGATTGTCGCCAACGTATCAGAGGCAGACCTCAAACACATCAAAGTTGGCTCTACTTGCCAAGTAGAATTTAATTCGTATGACAATGAGATTTTTTCAGGGAAAGTAGTGGCGATTGGCGAGGTGCTAAACAACAACACCCGCACCGTCAATGTCAGAATAGCAATCCCTAACCCCAATGATGAGTTTAAGTCAGGAATGTTTGCAGAAGCTAATTTTGGCATTAGTGAAAACGATAAAATTGCAGTGCCTAATACTGCCCTTATTACCGTAGAAGGAAAAACCTATCTTTTTAAACGTAAGAGCAATGCTTTCTACCGCAGTGAAGTACAGACCGAAAAGCAATTAGGCGACTATACCGTACTGAAAAGTGGTGTCAATGAAGGAGATAGCATTGTGATTTCTAATGTAATTCTATTAAAAGGATTTAGTTTTGGATATTAGAGTGAATGAAGAATCTGGAATGAAGAATGTAGAATCTGGAATGAAGAATGTAGAATCTGGAATGAAGAATCTGGAATAGACAACTTGTTTAAATAAATATGTATTCTAAGCCTGTGAGGGCTTAAATATTGGTAGAATATAGAAAATCTCCACATTTTTAAGCCTTGTAGAGGCGTAAGATTGAACTCATAGAAGTTCATCATACTATGATTAACAACATTTTCTAATGTAGAATGTGGAATAAGGAATGTAGAATCATGGAAAAACTTGTTATCATTAAAAATTAGTAATTAACCATTAGTAATTAAAGTCTTGATAAACAAAATATTAACATTTTCGCTTCGCCAACCGCTCACGATTATTAGTGGCGCAATCTTACTTATGCTGATAGGCTATTCTGCTTTTGTGCAGTTGAAAATTGAGGCGTACCCAGATATTTCAGATACCAATGTGATTGTGATTACGCAGTACGAGGGGCGTGCTGCCGAGGAGGTAGAACAGCAGGTAACGATTCCCATAGAAAGGGCATTGAATAGTGTGCCAAGGGTGCTTTCGCGCCGTTCACGCACTATTTTTGGCTTGTCGGTGGTGCAACTCACTTTTTCTGATGGAACAGATGATTTTTATGCGCGCCAAGTCGTCTTAGAAAAGCTAAAAGCTGCCGAAATTCCCGATGAGGTTGCACCCGAACTTGCGCCTCTGACCACGCCTGTGGGAGAGATATTTCGCTATGTGGTAGAGAATAAAGGAGATTTTACGCCTATGGAAATCCGCACTTTACAAGATTGGGTCATCAAGCCCGCGCTCTTGCAAGTAGCTGGTGTTGCAGATGTTACCACTTTTGGCGGTCCTATCAAGGAGTTTCATATCCTCACCAGTCCCGAATTAATCAAACGCTACGATTTGGACTTGGACGACCTCATAGAGGCAGTAGAAAAAAATAATAAAAATACAGGGGGCAACATCATTCAGCGCGGTGGTCAGGGTTTTGCCGTCAGGGGCATAGGAACGCTAAGAACGGAGCAAGATATTGAAAACATAGTAGTTACGGCAAGAGATGGCGTACCTATTTTTTTGAGAGATGTTGCCAAGGTAGAGATAGCCCCGCCTAATCCATCAGGGATTTTGGGCTATACCGTACCCAATGAAAATATAGACGCAAATGCAGGAACGGAGGGCATTGTGCTGGCGATTCGTGGAGAAAATCCTTCCGAATTGCTAAAAAAATTGCAAGTAAAAATGCAAGAAATCCAAGCAACGGAACTGCCCGATGGGGTTACTTTGCGAATTATTTATAGCAGAGCAGAACTGGTGGGCTATACCTTGGATACAGTTTCGCATACCTTGATAGAGGGCTTGGTGATTGTGGTAGTGATACTGGTGTTTTTTTTAAGTAGCCTTCGCAGTGCCTTGATTGTGGCAATTACAATTCCTGTTTCCTTGCTTTTTGCTTTTTTACTCATGCAAATCGTAGGGATTCCTGCCAATTTGCTCTCTTTGGGCGCGATTGACTTTGGAATAATCGTGGACGGTGCGTGCGTAATGGCGGCAGCTTTGGTGCGTAAAATCAAAGAAACAGAAGAAAAGGGGGAATGTGAGAATGTGGCAGTAAAAGATATTTGTGAGGTTTCTGCCAAAGAAATTGGGCAGGAGATTTTCTTTACCGTATTGATTATTGTATTGGCGTATTTGCCTTTGTTCACCTTACAAAGAGTAGAGGGCAAGCTATTTTCGCCTATGGCTTATACGCTTTCTTTTGGTGTGATTGGTGGAATGTTGTGCGCGCTCACCATTATTCCTGTGCTTATTTCTTTGGCATACAAAAATTACTTCAAGAAAAAGCGCAGGTTAAATATCAAAAATTACGTATTGGTAGGGATAGAAAAAGTGTATGAAAAAATATTACCTCTTTTACTAACCTACTGCAAGCCTTTTTTGGTAACGGCTTTGGGAGTGATTGTCTTTATTTACCTCACTATTTTGCCACAAGTAGGAACAGAGTTTTTACCAGAATTGGACGAAGGCTCTATTTTTGCGCGTTGCTTTTTGCCTTCTGGGGTTTCTATCCAAGAAAATGCAAAGGTTGCTCCCATCATCAGAGAAGTAATTTCCAAGCATACCCAAGTCAAAAATGTATTTACCCAAACGGGCAGAAATGATGACGGTACTGACCCTTTTGCGCCCAACCGCACCGAAATTATGATAAGTTTGAAAGATTATTCTCTTTGGGCGGCAGATACGACTAAGAGTCAGCTTATTAATCAGATACGCTACGAGTTAGAAACCGCGCTTCCTGGTGCGTATTTTTCTTTTGGGCAACCTATCATAGACCAAGTTTCGGAAGTAGTTACGGGAAGTGCCGCAGATTTGGCAATTTCCATTATTGGAGATGATTTGTTGCTCATGCGGAGAACCGCAGATAGCATAGTGAATATTGTAAAAAATATCAAAGGCGCAAGCGAAACGGGCATAGAGCAGGAAGGTATCCAAACGCAGTTGAGCATAGAAATCAAAAGAGAAAATGCGGCGCGCTATGGAATTAATGTAAGTGATATTCAGCTGATGATAGAAGCGGCAATTGGGGGCAAGGTGATAGGTACAGTTTACGAAGGGGCAAGGCGATTTGATGTAAAAATTCGCTTCTTACCCGAATTTAGGGACAATATTGACGTGATTAAAAACTTACTTATTAACACCCCTTCGGGTGCAAGAATTCCCCTTTATCAGTTGGCAAATATCAAACTCATAGATGGGCAAACTAACATCACGCGCTTGGACGGCAAGCGGCTCATTGCGGTACGTACCAATGTGCGCGGGCGCGACCAAGGAAGTTTTGTAGCCGAGTGTCAAGAGAAAATTAGCGCACAGATTCACCTCCCCAAAGGTTACAGCATTATCTATGGAGGGCAGTTTGAAAACTTGGAGCGCGCAGGAAAGCGGTTGATGTTAGTAATTCCGCTTACTTTCATCTTAGTAGGGGTACTGCTTTTCACACTATACCGCAATTTCCAAGATACTATGATTACCATTCTTTGCGTACCTCTTGCGGCATTGGGTGGCATTATCGCCTTATTGCTAAGAGGTTACAACTTCAACGTATCGGCTGGAGTAGGCTTTGTTTCTCTCTTTGGCGTGTCCGTCATGGCTGGCGTATTGTTGGTTTCCGCATATAGGCGCAAAATCCACGAAGGCTTTTATGATTACAAGAAATTGATACTCAAAGCCTCTGTGCATGAACTTCGCCCTATCTTAATGATGTTGTTTGTCGCTATCATTGGCTTAATCCCTGCGGCGCGCTCGGCGGGCATAGGCTCGGACGTACAGCGACCCTTGGCTACTGTGATTATTGGCGGCTTGACGACTACGCTCCTGCTTGTTCCTTTCATTATTCCTACTTTGTACTATTTCATGGACAGGAAGCATAGGAAGGGG
>JALOMS010000761.1 GCA_025455345.1 Thermoflexibacter sp.
TAAATAAATATGTATTCTAAGCCTGTTAGGGCTTAAATATTGGTAGCATATAGAAAATCTCCACATTTTTAAGCCTCGTAGAGGCGTAAGGTTGAACTCCATAGAAGTTCATAATACCAAGATTATCGACATTTTCTACCAATATTTAACAGCGCAATGCAATTGCCTATTGGTGTTATTTTAATTAGCAAGATATCTAATACCCAGAAATTACCATTTTCTTTTACAATGAGCAAGAAAATATACCTATTCTTCTTGATTTTCAGCACATTTTTTAGTAAATAATACATCATTCTATAAAGAAAGAGGTTCACTTACCAAGAAAAATAGCCCACTTGCCAAAAATCAAATCTTTCTTGTACTTATTTGCGTAAATTTGAAAAGAAGTAAAAAAATATGAGAATCGCCATATTTGCAGACGTACATGGTAAAATCTTACTCCCTTTCAAGATGGTGAGTAAGTATAACGAACTATTTGATAAACAGATAGATTTGATACTCCAATGTGGGGATTTGGGCGCATTTCCTGACTTAGTAAAGTTAGATAAAGCAACGGTCAGGCACGCCAAAGAGGACAGAGATGAATTGGGGTTTTATGATGATTTTGTCAATCCTAAAAAGGAAATACACAGCTTTTTACAAACGCTCAACTTAAATATGGTGTGCGTCAGGGGGAATCACGAAGACCACGATTTTTTAGATGCTTTGGAGGCGAAAGACCCTACGGCAAGTGCTTTTCCTATCGACTGCTACGAGCGTGTATTTGTCTGTAAAACAGGGCATTTACAAAAATTTCAAAAGGGAAATATTGCGTTTTCTTTTATGGGTGTTGGCAGAGTTGGGGATAGAAAGAAACGCCCTGACAATAAAATATTTATCCAAGAATATGAAAAAATATTATTGAATAAGGCAATTAAGAAAAATATTGACATTCAAATACTGATTACACATGATGCCGCAAGTGACATGACAGAGCAGGGTTATGGAATGCCCGAACTTCGCTCAGTATTGGACGGATTGATACCCCAATACCATTTTTACGGACATACGGGACACCCTTTTAAGGAAGAATATGATACGAATGAAATTACAAAATCTGTAAAAATCAAAGAATTAGAGTTTGATGAGAGTGGAGCATTGCCTTTTGGGTGCATGGTAGTTTTGGAAGTAAGTGAAAATAATAATTTAACCTTAGAGATTGTGAATCAGCATTTTACAAATCAATTTACAAAATATAATTGGCATTTTTTATGAAATATCATTTGCAGTGGCTTATCAAAAAGCATGAAGAAGGTGAAAAAATAAAATACTTATTTTTCTGGGGACATCAGCCCAAGAATGATGGAAGTATTGGGGAGAGTTGCCTGAGCCAATGGTGGGATAATGCTTCTTTTGTGGTGGAAGGGATTACCTATAAAACCGCCGAGCATTGGATGATGGCGGAAAAAGCACGCATTTTTCATGATGTAGAAGCACTCAATGCAATTTTGGAATGTAATACACCTGCCGAAGCTAAAAAATTGGGTAGAAAAGTGCAAAATTTTGATGCGGTGATTTGGGACGAAAAAAAGTTTACAAGTATCACACAAGGAAATATTTACAAGTCTTCCCAGCACTCAAACTTAAAAGAGTTTTTGTTAAATACAGGAGATAGAGTATTGGTAGAAGCAAGCCCAGTGGACAATATTTGGGGAATTGGCATGGCAAAAAAAGACCCTAACATAGAAAATCCTACTCTTTGAAAGGGCAAAATTTACTTGGTTTTGCATTAATGGAGGCAAGGGACGCATTGAGAAATTAGGAGTATTATTATTTTGAACTTATCTAAAAAAACGCAAAAATGGAAGCAATTTTAGGGCTTTTCGCACTCTTAGTTTTCTATGTAATCATTGATTTTTTTATGTATCTCTTTACCAATGAACGATTTGGTAAGCGTCCTTGGAATATAATTTTAGAAGTTGGGGTAGTGATAGGTTTGCCCTTGCTTTACATTAATGTATTAGATTGGGACATGGAAAATGACTGTTGTAGCGATAGTGCTACTTTTTCACCCAAACATAGGCTAACGATTTATACCTTAATAGTAGTTTGTATATGCGCTTATTTTTATTCTTCTTACAAGAAAAGTATTGCTCCACCTTTGGTAGAAATATTAGTTAATGTATTGATAATCATAGGAATAACTTTGAATATTGCTATTGGAATTCATGTAGTTCCATTTTCTATCGTTGGCAATTTCCCTATTACTTTGTTATTCATCATACAGTTGGTAGGGAATCAGAGAAAGCTCATGCAACACATACAAAATTCTGATTTTGAAATAGATAAAGGAATTAATAAAATTGCATGGAGGATATTGCTGTTGAATGTTTGGGTCAAGTTTCCCTTGCTTTTGCTACTATGCTTGCCTGTGCTGATGGTTCTGATTGCTATTTTACTTCTTTTTGGGCAAAAACCAGATTCAGTAATTCGTGCATTTACAGATACTTACAAGCACCAACT
>JALOMS010000762.1 GCA_025455345.1 Thermoflexibacter sp.
GGGGTATCTGCCGTAAGGCACGTTAAACTCGCCTTTGGCATTGTAGCGTATCATGCCCGAATAGGCAGTTTTGTTGATGAAGAAATAGAGCAATGCGTCTGAATACTTTTTTTCAGTTAAGTCATTGAACATATCTCTGAGTTGATAGTACAAGGTTTCGTTCTCGTCTTCCACACTCAGATTAGGCGTTTTACTTTTCAGTGCCTCAAATTTCTTGCGATTCATCACGTACAATTTTTCTACTTCCGCAAATTCTTTTTGTAGCACATCAAAATCAGATTTTACACCTGCATAGAAAGCCATTAATTTTGAATTGATGTCGTTGATAATCGCTTTTTTAGGTTCTAAATGAAAGAACATTGCGCCACCGCCCAAAAAAGGCTCTATGTATCGTCCGCTAAACTGGGGAATATGTTTTTCCAAATAAGGTATTTCTCGCGATTTTCCTCCTCTGTACTTAATCAAGGGCTTCATTATTTTACTATTCCTTTTAACGCGCTAATTTGCGCTAAGTTTTTGATTTTTTGTAAAAAAGTAGCCTTGTATTCATTGGGTATTGCCTCTATTTCTTGGTAAGTCATCCAACGAACTTGTTCTAAAGATGGCTCATTTTCAGGATAATATACTTCTTTGATTTCGCCTTTGATGATTTGGACTTCGAAAAATAATTCTATAGCGTGTAAGGGCGCAAAGATATACTCTTGCGGGAATCCACAAGTAGGGAACATGAGGAAGGCTTGTCTGTTTGACCAGTAATATTCTTTCCTTATGCAAGCAAATTCCACATACCCTTACCCTGACCTTTTGGTGTGTTTGTGTCATATTTGTGATGCTTTAGAATTCAAAAATTGGCGAACATTGTCTTCGTATTCCTCTTTGGAAAGGATTGGTTTATGAGGAGATACTTGTCCTATCATGCTCTCTACGTGCAAAGTAGAAGTCGGGAAGGCGAATCTTACCCCTAAATGCTCTGCCAATTGGATGATTTTAAGCAAAACCTCTTGTCGCCAAGCAAACTCTTGGAGAGCGTCAGAAGTAATAAAATGAACAATCAAAAGTATATCTAAGGACGAAGCCGCAAAATCATTTAAAAAGGCAAATGAATTTTCTTTGTGCGTATAAGGGTGATTTTGAATAATTCGTCTTACGCCATTGATATAGACATCTATCAGCACGGGAGGGGTGTCATAGGTAATAGAAATACGGGTACGGTAGCGTATCATCTGCCTGATGCCCATATTGTCTATATTCATATCCGCAATTTTGGCATTAGAAATTGTAATGAGTGAGTTATAAAAAGTTCGGATGCGCGTAGAACGAAAACCTATGTCTTCTACTTTCCCCTCAATGCCCTCCGTGATAATCCAATCTCCTATTTTAAAGGGCTTATCTACCAAAATCATCATAGAGCCAAAAACATTTTTTAGTGTGTCCTGCGCCGCCAAAGCTACTGCCAAGCCACCCAAAGACAAGCCAGCGATAACCCCCGTAATATTCCACCCAATACTCTCAGTAAAGAACCACGTCCCAATAATGATAATAACAATACGTAAAGCCTTTCTTATCAAAGCATTAAGCTGGGGATTTAAGGCAGATGTCGGGTTTTTCTGTCCCCAAAAGTCCAAGTAATAACCTAAAATATTAACTGCTTTGTAGGCAAAATAGGTAAAAAATATGATTTGGATTATATCAAAAAAACTTTGGACATAATAAGAATATTCTAAAGGCAAATGCAAGGTTCTTACCAATATTCTCAAAAAAATAACCAAAAATGCAAGGCTAAGAGGACGAGCAATCTGACTAAGAAATTCTCCTAATTCACTATTTTTATCCTTTTCACCAAATAACCTAAATAAGATGAGAACGGTAATAAATTTCGTTAATTTGAATAGTATAAAAGTTACGATAATCAAGATGGCTAAGCCTATGTACTGGTACATGGTCAAATCCAAGTATTTTGCTCCATGATTGATGTCTAAGCCAAATAATTTCTCCAAATGTAAGGGAAATACTTTTTGATAAATCGCTGGGATATTTTCTACCGTTTCTTTGGAATAATACCAATTCCCCTTGACTTTTTCCAAATAAATCTCTATGCCAAGGTTATTGACTAAATAATATACACTTTTATTATTCCTTGTCGAATCTACATAGCTCGTATTGTCTGTAATTTCATCAAAAATTATGTATTCCCCTAATCCTTCATATATCTCTTTGAGCATTACAGCCCTGTTTTGGAGGTCATTGCGAGCATCTTGGCTCAGATTAGGATTATTAAGAGCATAGGAAGAATAAAGCGTATATCGCCAAGCATTAGACTTTTTTTGATACTCTTCGGACAAAAACTTGAGGTGTGTTTCTACCGTTTGGCGAGGCGAACGCAAACTCCATTGGGCATACGTGTACAGACTTGACAAGATGACCAACACAAAGACAATGAATAATTTAATAATTAACTTGAGTAGTTTCATCTTCTTTGATTTATCGTATTTGGACAATCAAAGATAAAAATAAACTTTGATGTATGAATACGCTTAGAAAAAACTTTTAAATTTTATCTCTTATTTGCAATGATTCTATCCCTACTGTTGGGCAGATTCTCACTCTTTGCAATCTCGATGAAGAACCTTGAACCTTCAACTTTAAACTTTAAACATTGAACTTAATCCATACCCACCCTTAGCCCGAAGGTAGTCGTAATGCCTACGCGTATCCCCCAATCTCTGTAAACGCCGTTTTCAAAGGCGGCAATTGCCTCGACCCTGAACAGGCGCAAAATGCCGTCTAAGGCATAGCCCACTTCGGTATAGTTGTTTTTGGGCGTAAGTAGGTGATTCACAAAGAGATTCTCTTTCCAGCCAAAGGAGCGTAAGTAAATAAATTGCGTGAGTAAGAACTTGCGGAACTGTATGTAGGCGTGTCCCTCGGCGTACTTGTCCGCAGTGCTGAATCGGTAGTAGTCCAAGAGGCGGAA
>JALOMS010000138.1 GCA_025455345.1 Thermoflexibacter sp.
TACTCGCGGAGCAGCAGGCTCTGTCTATGCGGTAAGGACAGTGAATATTCCTGACTTATTGGCGATGGGAGGCTCAGCCGCAGTCGTGCGATTTGATGTAGTCGGTTCTACGAATAATACTTCTGTTACTTCTGCGGCACGCATTTTAGTAGGGACAGGCTTTACAGATGACAATTCCGTAGCAAGTGGAACGATAGCTTCTCAACTAAATGTAAACTTTGAAGGAAGTAGCAACATTAGTTTTACTTCCCAACCTGCTAATACCAAAGTAGTAAATAACTTTACTTCTAATACAGGAGCAAGAAGGAAAAGAATCACTTGGGTCATCAATACCTCGTCTAATACGCTGAACTATACTCCACCTAATGGAGGAGCTACGGAAAACGTGCCTGCTAATAGAATAGATATTTGGGACGGAAATACCAGAGTAGCCAATGACCTTAATGTAGTTACCAATGGAGCAATTATTAATAATTTAAAGATTGTATTATACGATGCTCAAGGAAGTTTTACCTTAGAAAATATTAAAATTAATCCTATTGCAGAGTTGCTTACAGGGAATTATACCCAGACAATGCTTACTGGAAATCCTGACCCAACTAAGCCATTGTGTTTCTCCATAGGCACTGATTATAATGTAACGCTTGGTGGAGGTACAAATGCTCCTTATAGCACTAACTCTCCAGCCAGCTTTGTATATAATCCTAACAATGAGTTTGTGTTTCACTTGTCTGCTCCTGATGGTACGTTTACGAACTTTACCATTATTGGAAGGACTGCATCTACTACCTTGAGTTCTTCTTTCCCTTTGGTCATTCCTAAGACTATCCTGCCTACGATGGCAACAGGTTCTAACTTCAGAATCAGGGTAGTAAGTACAGACCCGCCAATGGTAGCGCAGATGAGTACCAATCCTTTGAGTATCTTGTCATTTAGCATAGTCAAGGCTTCGGATAACTCTGCCCCTGTCTTACAAGCGATTACTACGACGGCTCCAAATCAATTTACAGATAATTTTAAGATAAATACAGGCTCTTATGCTGGTGCGGCTACCTATCAGTGGAAAGTGCGTTACAAGAGTTCGGGAATGATACATAATATACCTGCCGCCGCAGGAGGAACAGCCTCTACTTTCCAAGGGAATGGCACACTCAGTACCTTTGCGGGACACTTCCCTTATGGAACAGGAGAGTATGAACTATTCTGCGAAGTAACAACCAATCCAACGTCAGGCTCGCCTTCTGGTTGCGGTGTTGTCAATACCCCTATTGTCAGAGTGATTGTAGAGTGTGATGGCTGTCCTAAGAACTCCATGGCATCCTCTTGTAGTAAGAATATAGTTTTTAACGGAAGTTTTACCAATGGCTCTAATGCTTCCCCTGTATATCCTGCATCTTTGCCTGACCCCAATGACCCAAATTCGGAAGGTGTCATACCTTTTGATGGAGCAGGTACGGTCTATGGTGCGCCTTCTCCCAATATTGTGTTTTTCAATGAAAATAGGACACAAACCTATGGAAGTGTAACACTCAAATTCAATACACCTTATGGATACAGTACAGAATATGGTGGAACAACTTCTTCTAATTTTCAGTCCAATATGGGGAATGAGGTTTCTGCGGCAACGGAAGGGAATGGTACCTCTATGTTCCCTGAAAACACTTGGGCAGTAGGTACAAATCCAAGGCATTATCATAGTAATTTTTGTGATGCAGATGGGAATGTGCCAGTACCTCAGGGCAACGTAGGCTTAGGTGGTGGAGCCGCAACATGGACTACTACGGCGATGGGGCTTCCTGCCACTGACCCACGAACAGGACCTCCTTTTACCAATCTGCCTTTTACAGTAACTTCCTATAATGGAGGTGGTTCTCCTTCCCTTGCTACTCCTACGGTGTATGCCAACGGTAGCCCTTTTACAGCCAATAAGGTTTGGTCTCAGCGATTCAAGGTTCGCAAAAATACAGACTATGTATTTAGTTTTTGGGCAGTAAATCTTAATGACATCAATGCTATTTATGGTGTATTTGCTAATTGTACCCAAATAGGTAATGGAATTAGAGCAACAGGAGTAGCAGATAGATGTGTATGGAAACAATATACTTTCTTGTGGAATAGTGGAGAAGTAGGTACAGTAGAGTTTTCTGTTAGGAATGTGAGTACAGTGAGAAGCGGTAATGACTTATCTGTTGATGATGTAATGTTCTATCGTTGCGATGGCAATACCAATAACTTCCCTACTTCCAACAAATTCGTGTGGCGCGGATACAATACAGACTGGTTCAATGCAGATAACTGGGGCAACTGTGCGATTCCTGATTGTACTTCTGATGTGATAGTTCCAATAAATGCCTCTAATATCTATCCAATTATCCAAGCAAGTGCTTTAACAAATAGCCCTGATACTTATGCGTCAGGACACCCAGCCTTGACTGATGCAACCAGAAATACGCCTGCGCCTTCTTTGGCAAGGGTAAGAAGTATTAGCATAGATTACGGCGCAAATATTACCATCACACCAGGTTGGAACTTAGATGTGTGCGGAGACTTCACCAATAAGAAGAATGAAGCCTTCCCTCCTTCCTTGAATCAAGGTATCATAGGACAAGATGGCTCTACCATTACCTTTACTGCCTTAGAAACTACTACTTACACCGCAAAAGTTACAGGAAATCTTACCAATCAGACAGGTGCAAACAATAGTCTTCCTAACGTAGTCATCAGGAAAAAATCTAATACGCAGATTGTAGAACTTCAAGATGACTTGGACATTGCAGGAGATTTAGTGATTGTAGATGGAACGTTTGATGCCAATCAAAAGAATATTTCTTTCAATGGAGAGAAATTTATCAATGGAACTACTAACTATACCAATACTTATTACGATGGGACGAATAATCCCGCTTTGGCTACGAATAGTGCTTTTGTGAATATGGGAGAGGGGGGTGCAAGTTTTGACCATGGTAGCGGAGTAGTAGAGTTTAGGAACTTGCGTTCTACGGGCGACCAAATCTACTCCAGAGAACCCGTAGTAATGACTTGTAGTTCTTGCTTAGAAAACTTCTATGATGTCAAAATGAATCAAGAATCAGAAAATAGAGATTTGGATATACAAAGAGGCAATTTTAATGTAGAAAATACTTTAGAATTAAGTACAGGTCATCTATTTACAAGTGTTACCAATGGACAAAAAGAGGTATATGTAAGTAATTCATCTACCACTTCTATACTCAACTACTCAGAACAAAGCTATGTGGTAACAACCATTGATGCAGGCGGCGGCAATGCCAATAACTTAAGATTGCGTAGAGAAGTGGACAATACAGGAGTTTATGAATTCCCAATAGGTGGAGATGCTTCTGGAGGCAAAGACCCAACAGGTGCATTTAATGGATACAGATTAGTTACCATGACATTGAATCAGCCATTAGCAGGGGTAAATAGCGTAAGAAGCTATTTCTCTACGAATAATCCCGGCGGCGCACCCAATCTCCCCGGTACAGTAGCTGATGCGTGTTCTAATAACAATCTTTCTTATGATATATGCGGTGGCGGTCATTGGGACTTAGTTCCTCTCGACGGAGCAGGCTCGACGGTTGCTGTTGTCTCTCCAAACTATAACTTAGAAATGCTTTCTATCCCAAGTGCCTTTACGTGTGCAGGTGCGAATATTACCTTTATGAAACGCACCAATGGGGGAGACCCTTGGGGTTTTGGGGGAAGTTGTTATGTAAGTGCAAATCGTAGAGATAACTTCACTTCTTTCTCTAAAATAGTACCTGTAGGCACAAACGAAATCCTCCCTGTCGAGTTCCTCAGCTTTGACGCAGTAAGGAATAAAAGTGCGGTAGATGTCAAATGGGAAACTATCTCAGAAAGAGGAGCAAGCCACTTCATCGTACAGCGCAGTGCGGACGGTAAGAATTTTGTAAATATAGGCAGAATCCAAGCCATCGGCAATGCCAATACCACACAGAAGTACCTCTTTACAGACATGACCCCAATGCAAGGCATGAACTACTATCGCTTACAACAAGTAGATATAGACAATACGGAAATACTGACCAATGTAGTAGCGATTATGTTTGAGGGCGACGGAGGAGATTTGATTATCTATCCAAATCCAAGCGAAGAGAATGCTGTATTTAACGTCATCATTCCTACACAAATAGGAGCAGATGTAGAGCTAAAAATGACGGATGCGCTTGGTAGAGAGGTTTATATGCAAAGGGTGAAATTTAGCGGAGTAGCTATCCAAGTACCTGCTAATTTTGCCAAAGGATTATATACACTCTCCGTAGCAACACCAACAGAAAGCTACGTCAGAAAGCTAATTATCAAATAAACATCTCGTTTTTGAAAAAAAAATCAAGGCAACAGTAGTTTCGCTGTTGCCTTTTTTTATTTTTGTACCAATTCAAAAGATTAAAACTATGATTCACTCACTTCGCCAACAGTTCAACACACAGTTTTCTCAAGAAAAGTATGAAGCAATGTTAGAGGATATTGCAGGAGAATTTGGCTATAAAGTTGCTTTTAAGATATGTGAAACACCAATTTTCATAGACAAAATATTAAAAAATGAACTCCTAAAAGCTACTCAAGAAATCGCAAACCAAATATGGCAAGCAGATTATCAGGCAAATATCCATCTGGCAACACCCTCACACCTGCACGTACCTAATGAAGACAAGATGCCTACGTTTATGGCTATAGACTTTGCACTTTGCCAAGATGAGCAGAATCCAGACGAGCTGATACCACAACTGATTGAGCTACAAGGCTTTCCTTCTTTATTCTGTTTTCAACACTTTTTGAATAGTAAGTTCAGGAAACACTATGCTATTCCTCAAGGGTTTACACATTTATTAAAAGAAGAATTTGTAGAAAATGGAGATTTGTATATAGAAGCTCTCCGACATACTATTTTAGGGGATAGCAAACCAGAGAATGTGATATTGATGGAAATAGAACCAGAAAAACAAAAAACACGCATAGACTTCTCCTGTACAGAGCGTTTCTTAGGCGTAAAACCTGTTTGCATCACCAAAATACACAAAGAAAAAACCGAACAAGGCAAATACAAGTTGTACTACGAAGAGCAAGGCAAGAAAATTTGGATAGACCGCATCTACAATAGAGTCATTTTTGATGAGTTAAACTTACGCAAAGAGTTGGATTTACATTTTGATTTTCGCGACGACTTAGATGTCCAATGGTTAGCTCACCCCGATTGGTTTTTCAAAATTAGCAAATTTACTTTGCCTTTTCTCAAAAGCAAGTACGCCCCCCCAACACAGTTTCTCCACCAAATCAAAGAGATGCCTACTGATTTGGAAAATTATGTGTTAAAACCATTATTTTCTTTTGCTGGGGCAGGAGTGAAGTTTGACGTAAACAAACAAGACATAGAACAGATTTTTGAAAATAAAAATCTCGACCCAGCGAATTATATTTTAATGAAAAAAGTTCATTATAAGCCGATTATACAGACCTTAGACGTACCTGCCAAAGTAGAGGTGAGAATGCTCATGCTCAATATCAATGGAAAGATGGAAGTAGTAACTAACCTCGTGCGCTTGAGTAAAGGCAAGATGATGGGCGTAGATTTTAATAAAGGCTTGGATTGGGTAGGCGGCTCTATCGCTTATTTTGAGGTATAATGATGTAGTGATGTGATGCAAAGATATTAAGATATAATGATGTGATGATATTATTTGAATAAAAAATGGAAACAGAAGAAAGTATAGACCTTGCATGGGACAATCTCTTAAATGAAATTGTAAAATTATTTGGTAAAAAGCCCGACCTCAATGGGGTACTATTTATGATAGGAGTACAAGAATTAGGAAAAGGAATCAAAAATTTTTCAAAAGAGGAAAAACAAGACCTCATGCACATCGCAATATGCAAAGTGCTTAGCCTGTCGGAATTTTATGAATTAGAAGGAATAGACGAAGAAGGCTGGCCGCATTGGAAGTTGGTAAAAAAATTGCCATTCTTTGACTTGCTTGGACAAGAAAAATTGCTAAAAATGCACATTATCGAGTATTTTGAGAAGGAGGTTTTTAATTAAATGCCACCAATACTAAAAATCACAGCCTTAAGTAAGACATGAGTTCTTAGAGAAATCACAATTTTTCCCTATCAGAAAATATTTTTCTTTTCTTATTCATGTAAGTTTTGTTTTTTAATTAAAAAAAACAGTAAATTTAGAATTGTTAATTTTGCATGAAATTTATTACCTATAATATTAACGGAATTAGAGCAGTCATCAAAAAGGGTTTTTTGGAATGGCTGAAAGCAACGGAAGCAGATTATATCTGTCTCCAAGAGATTAAGGCAAGCGCAGACCAGTTAGATTTGGGAGTTTTTGAACAAATTGGCTACCAAGTGTATTGGTATCCTGCTGAAAAAAAAGGATATAGTGGAGTTGCTATCTTAGCCAAGCACAAAGTAAATCGAGTCCAATACGGATTAGGTATAGACCAATACGACAGAGAAGGTAGATTGTTACAGATTGATACAGAGGAATTTACTTTGATTAGTACCTATATGCCTTCTGGCACAACAGGAGAAATACGGCAGGGGTTCAAATTCCAATGGTTAGATGATTTTTATAATTATATTGCCAATCTTAAACAAAAAGTGCCTAACCTCATTATTAGTGGAGATTATAATATTTGTCATAAAGAAATAGATATTCATAACCCAACAAAAAACGTGAACACCTCTGGTTTTTTGCCAGAAGAAAGAGCATGGATGAGTAAAATGATGGATAGTGGTTTCATAGATACATTTAGACATTTTAACAAAGAACCGCATCATTATACTTGGTGGAGTACGAGGTCTGGAGCAAGAGAAAAGAATTTGGGTTGGCGAATAGACTACCATTTAGCTTCGCAAGCCTTAGAAAATAGACTTAAAAGATGTACTATCCTTAGCAAAGTCTATTTTTCTGACCATTGCCCTGTACTATTAGAACTAAATTAGTAGCGAACCTTACTGATTAATAAATTTTAGGTGCAATTTTTGGTGTAAATTTTTTAATTAAAAATACTAAAAGATTTTATTTTGAAATAAACTTACTTAACCCGATAAAAATGATGAAACCGATGAGAAACTTTATCATCTGTAACTTATTAATTTTTACTCTATTTCTTGTTAGCTGCGGAAACAATAATGACGAAACTACAAGTGATGTGCTTGTCCGTGTGAATGGAGATAGATTTGCAGGAGGTGTATTTAGATTAAATGAATCTGAATACATCAAAAACTTATTCCCACATAACATTGTAGATGTCTATTCCTATCGCGTCGCATCACAGATTTATGAAGGACTTTTCAGATTTGACCAAGGTGGCAATTTGAAAGTAATACCTGCTTTGGCTGAAGGCTATGAGGTAGATAGTGCTTTTACTACTTACACTATCAAGCTTCGCAAGGGAGCATTTTTCCATGATGATGAGTGTTTCTCCAATGGAAAAGGACGAGAAGTCAAAGCCGAAGATATAAAGTATTGTTTTACAAGACTTTGTACCCAAGACCGAAATAATCGTGCTTTTGACGTATTCGATGGCGTACTCAAAGGAGCTAATGCCTATTATGATGCTACTAAAGGTGGAAAAACTCCTTCCTTTGAATTAGAAGGTATTAAAATCATAGATGAATATACGATTCAATTAGCATTAGAAAAACCTAATTCCTTGTTCCTCACCCACTTAGCGCGCCCACAGACTTTCATTTTCCCTAAAGAGGCTTTTGATAAATATGGTGCAGAAATGCGAACCAAAGCCGTAGGCACAGGTCCCTATAAAATAGGAACTATTGATGAGGACATCAAAATCAAATTGGTAAAGAATGACAAATATTATCGCAAGGATAAGTTTGGCAATCAATTACCACTCATCAATGCCATAGAAATTAACTTTATCAAAGATAAGAAAACAGAACTATTTGAGTTTCGCAAAGGCAATTTGGACATGATGTACCGCTTACCCACAGATTATATCATCGAAATCTTAGAAGAAACCCAAGTAGAGGAAGGTGGATTGAGCAAATATGACTTGCAAAGAGAACCAGAAATGCAGACCCAAATATTCTCTTTTATGAATGCAGACGGAGTATTCAAAGATGTGAACGTGCGTAAGGCTTTTTCTTTTGCCATAGACCGCAAGAAGATATTAGAGTTTGTACTTAATGGAGAAGGTTATGAAGCAGGTGTACACGGACTGACACCGCCTTCTTTCCCTGATTACGATATTAGTAAGATTCAGGGCTATGATGTAAACATAGATTCTGCCCAATACTATTTGGCAAAGGCTGGTTTCCCCAAAGGTCAAAATTTCCCTAAAATCACCCTTGACCTCAATCCAGAAGGAGACCGCCACTCCAATGTCGCCTTAGAAATACAAAAGCAATTGAGAGATGCCTTAAATATCCAAATGGAAATCAATATCTTACCTCACGCCCAAATCACAGACAAATGTTTGAAAGGTAACTTTTCATTGATTCGCCTATCTTGGGTAGCAGACTATCCAAGCCCACAAAACTTTTTGTGGATGTTCCATAGCAAATATGTAGCGGCATTAGGAGATAACTCCTATCCAAATATTCCAAGATATAAAAACGAAAAATTTGACGAACTCTATGAAAAAGGTTTGACAGCAACCTCTATATTAGAAGCCAATAAATTTTTCATGGAAGCAGAAAAAATAGCAATGAAAGAAGCTCCTATCTTAGTGCTTTGGTATGACGAATGTTACCGATTGCTTGCCTCGCGAATAAAGAATTTCCCTAATAATCCTATGCAATATAGAGATTTTAGTGAAGTATATCTGATTCCTGTGGCGAATCCTACGGACGAGGAGAAAAGTGAAGACAAAGTGGAAAACTAATTTTTTTAGATAAATATTTGATAAAGCTATTCCAAATCTTGTGGAATAGCTTTATTTTTGACTAAAAATAAAATATACTATGAACCACGCCAATGAAGCAAAAAAATTTAACGAGGATATTCAGCGTACCAATTGGCATGATGAAACGCTTTGGTTTGTACGAACCAAAAGAGATAAAGCCGTCAAAAGTATTCCTGAATGGGAAGAACTGCGAGAACTTGCCTCTCAAATCAAAGCCAATGTATTAGCCAATTTGGACAACTATCTTGTTGAATTTGAGCAAAATGCAATTCGGAATGGAGTAAAAGTACATTGGGCAAGTGATGCCGAAGAACATAACCAAATTGTTTATAATATCCTGCAAACGCACCAAGTAACTCGCATGGCAAAAAGCAAGTCCATGCTGACAGAAGAATGTCATTTGAACGATTTTTTAATCAAAAGAGGGATTGAAGTCGTAGATACGGACTTGGGAGAGCGAATCATGCAATTTCTTGACGAGCCACCCAGCCATATTGTCATGCCCGCAATCCACCTAAAGAAAGAAGAAATAGGAGAAGTCTTTCACGAAAAGTTAGGCACAGAAAAAGGTGCAAGCGACCCCCAATATCTTACAGAAGCGGCAAGACAACACCTAAGAGGAAAATTTTTGAAAGCAGAAGCGGCACTAACAGGCGTAAACTTTGCCGTAGCAGAAACTGGAGGGTTTGTCGTCTGTACCAATGAAGGGAACGCAGACTTAGGCGTACACCTTGCTCCTATCCATATCGCAAGCATGGGCATAGAAAAAATTATCCCCAAATTATCTCACTTAGGAATATTTTTGAGATTATTGGCGCGCAGTGCCACAGGACAGCCGATTACTACCTATTCTTCACATTTTTTAAAACCTAAGAAGGAAAGCCAGATGCACATAGTCATTGTGGACAATGGACGCACAGAGCAACTTGGACGCAAAGATTTTAGAAAATCCTTGTATTGCATACGTTGTGGAGCGTGCATGAATACCTGTCCCGTGTATCGCAGAAGCGGCGGACATAGCTATGGTTTTACCGTACCAGGTCCTATTGGCTCTATACTTTCTCCTAATATGGACTTGAAAAAACACAGTACCTTGCCCTTTGCCTCTACGCTTTGTGGCTCATGCAGTGATGTTTGTCCTGTCAAAATAGACATACACGAACAACTCTATAAATGGCGACAAGTTATTGCTAAAGAGGGACTTGTACCACCCATGAAAACTCAAGGATTAAAAGTCTTAAACAGGATTTTGGAGAATCCAACCCTATACAGGATTGCGGGACGAAGTGGGAGAACCCTATTGAAAATATCTCCTAAGTTTCTGGTAAACAATCCACTAAATACATGGACAAAACAAAGAGAAATGCCTGCACCGCCTAAAGAAAGTTTTAGAGAGTGGTATTTGAAACATAAAAAATAAAACCTTCACCCATAAGGCAAAGGCTTTACAAGAATCTAACAAAAAAACAATACTATTTGGCAAATATATATAAATCGCAACAATGTTGCAAATAAAACATAAAACTTATTATTGAGTTAAACTATAAATGTTAATCAAAGCTAAAACACAAATTTAGTAGTTGAATCTTGGCAATCACTTGTATTTTTCTTTAACTTTGTACTTGTTTCAAGGCAAGAAAGACTCCTCTTCGTAGAAAAGATAGCCCTTGAACACTCATATTTGAACATCATTATACAATGTCAGAAGAAAAAGAAATGTCATTTTTAGACCATCTGGAAGAACTTAGATGGCACCTAATCAGGTCTTTAATAGCTGTAGTCGTATTTGTAATCATAGGTGTTTTTGCCAATAAGTTTATTTTTGATAAGATTATCTTTGCTCTTGCAAAGCCTGATTTTATTACTTACCGTTTGCTTTGCCAATTGTCAGAGGCAACTTGCATAGACAAATTGGGCTTTACGCTCCAAAGTACCTCTACCACAGGGCAGTTTACCATGTATATAGCCTCTTTGTTTATTTTTGGGTTGATTTGTGCCTTCCCTTATATTTTTTGGGAAGTTTGGCGTTTTGTCAGACCGGGCTTGTACGAGAGTGAGCAGAAGGGAACAAGAGGAGCGGTAGTTTTTGTAAGTCTTTTATTCCTTTCAGGCATAGCCTTTGGTTACTTTGTATTAGCTCCTTTGTCTATCAATTTTTTAGCAAACTTTCAGATTTCTCCTGAAATCAAAAACGAATTTAATATTGTTTCATACGTTTCTACCATTGTCATGCTTGTCTTAGGTTGTGGAATTATTTTTCAGTTACCCGTAGCGATTTATTTCCTATCCAGAATAGAA
>JALOMS010000139.1 GCA_025455345.1 Thermoflexibacter sp.
GCCTTTATCAATCATAATTTGCTGACGCAATTCTAAGCCAAGTTCATCAAGATATGGAACAATTAAAGCCAATGTTCTGAAATAGCCAAACAAATAGAATGAGCCACCTTTTCGCAAAACTCTACTCACTTCTTTTATCCATTGCATAGACCATTCAATATAGTCTTTTTCAGTACGCCACTGATAGTCCCAAGTTTCACTCACCACCTTCCAATAGGGAGGGTCAGCAATTACCAAATCAATGGTTTCGCTTTCTAATCTATGAAGTTCTTTTAAAGAATCTCCTAAAACAATTTCTTGACGCATTTAGCATGATTATTTATTTGCAAACTTAGCTGTTTTTTTGAAAAGGATAAAAGGAAAAGTGATTTTAGGAGCTATTTGAGTCAATTTTTTTATTTAGAACTTATCTGATGTTATAAATGATTGGCTCTAAGCCAAATCTTAAGACTCGTATATCTTTGAACCTATCATCTCTACAATAATTTCTACTTGTTCCTCAAAAGTAATGTTAGTAGTGTCTATGACAAAAGCATCTTCGGCTTGCTTTAGTGGACTATCTTGGCGAGAGGTATCTATCATATCTCTCTTTTTTAAATTTTCTATAATATCTTCCAAATCAATCATTTCTCCTTTTTCTAATAATTCATCTTGCCTCCTCTTAGCTCTTGTAATCATTTCAGCAGTCATAAAAATTTTAAGTTCTGCATCTGGAAAAACTACCGTACCAATATCTCTTCCATCCATGACAATTCCTTTTTTCCTACCCATTTTCTGCTGTTGAGCCACTAAAAAACGGCGTACAGAAGAAATTGCACTTACTTCGCTGACTTTATCAGAAACAACCATCTGACGAATTTCTTGCTCTACATTGATTCCATTGAGGAAAGTATCTGATTTTTGAGTTTTAGGATTATGACGAAATTCTATTTCTATTTCTTTTAGCGCATTTTCTATTTCTATGGGATTAGTAAGGCTTACAAAATTTTGTAAAAAATAAAGTGTAACAGCCCTATACATTGCGCCTGTATCTATATAATTGTATTTCAGTATATTAGCAACATTTTTGGCAGTAGAACTTTTGCCACAAGCAGAATAGCCATCAATTGCAACAATAATTTTTTTCATTTGAATTTGATGAGATAATAATTTAACAAATTTAATTGTCATTCCCAAAATCCTCCATTCTTCTCATACAAAACTATATAAATTATCTTAAAAACATCAAGCAAGAACTAATTGTGAAAAGAGAAGAAATAAACAACTTAGTTTTTTCATATTTATGACCTATTTTTAGATGATTACTCTCTTATACTTTGCCCATAATAGGGAAACTTATTCCAATCGAGATTAGGTGTACTGACAGCTTTACCACCGTAAATACTCGCATGACCACCTGACCAGTCGTCTGCGATGAAAAAAAGGATATTGGGTAGCTTGTTTTCTTTCTTTTGAACTACGGCAAGTTGCGTAAAAACAAGCAATAAGAAAATAATTTTTTTCATTTTCATTTCTTTTATTTTTTGACGATTAGGAGAATTTTACTGCTGTCTTTTTTGCGTATAAGCTGTTCTTTTTTAATGATAGTAATTTGATTTACATAAATGATGTATTGCTCCAAAAAATATTTTTTTAAAAATTCTATGTTTAAATCTATCCAAGAGTCAGTGGGGAGAATATTAATATCTATTTTGCCAATTTCCCTCTCAATGATTTGCCAATGAATTACTTGATGTCGCAAACTTAGTGGCAATACGAGATTGCATGAAAAAACCTTCTGATTTTTTTGATTTATCACATAATCACTATTGCGTCCAATGAGGCGTTCCAAGCATACCATTCCCCGCTCTTTTCCACCAAAGATAGCTAAATCATTGGTGCGATAGCGAATAAAAGGCATGGCATAGTTAAAAAAACCAGTAACTACTATTTCTCCTATTTGTCCTTCAGCAACGTGTCTGCCGTCTTGGTCTAAGACTTCGGTGAGTCCATAGTAGGGAGAACAGTAATACTTATATTTGTCCTTTTCTGGGTCAGAAAAAGCATAAATTGCTATTTCTCTATGTCCGTATTGGAGAAAAACAGGAGCTTCAAAAGCCTCTTTGATATTGGCTATCTGCCAATCATAACAATTTTCGCCTGTAAGCCTAATTGCCTTGATAGTATAATTTAGTTTTTGTTTCTTGCTGATGATTAGCATTGCCAGCGTATGCAAAAAAGAAGGTAAGCCATTCAAAAAAACAGGTTTTTCTTTGTTTAAATGATTTATGTATGTTACAAAAGTTTCTTCATTCAGATAAGCTCCAAAATAGTGAAATTGTCCATGCCAGTCCGACTTGAATGGATTAGTTTCCCAAAATATATTTTGTTGATAATCATTACTTTTTTCCATTGCCCAACTGCCAAATACAGCTATTTTATCTCCTTGTTTGTAACCCATCTGATGGTATTGGAAGGCTAAGTGTTCGATGTCTATTTCTGCGGCAAAGTTAGAAGCGGGAAAGGTCAGTGGCTCGCTTGTACTACCGCTTGTGCTTTTCCAATGGTGATTAAGATATAACAACTCATCAGAAACTATGTCCTCAAAGTGATTGCGTATCAGGTCTTTGTCTAAGAGTGGGAGTTGGTAAAAATGATTAAAATCATTTGAAAAAGGTTGATAATTTTTTAATATACCTTGATAATAAGCACAATGTTTTTGGGCATAGTTAAGTATTTTTGCTAAAAACTTAGTTTGAAATTGTTGGATTATTCCTTCCTCCTGTTCCCAATGTAGTAAGTGATAACGTACTTCGGAGATTATTTGTGTTTTTGAATAGGATTCTAACTTCAACTGAGCAATCTTATACCACCAAGCAGGGTTAAGGAACTTAGAAAAAGCAGTTTTTATAAGCATACAAAAGGAAATCAATAAATTTATTATTTTATCTTGACCTTTTATTGCTGACAGGACGCGCATAAATAGGGCAAGTAATTTGGTCTAATTTGCGCTGACGAGTAGCATATTCATAAATGATACTTATCTCATGCGACCCTCCTGTAAGCGGAGTAAGTCCAGAAATTGTCAAATCATAGCTATATCCAAATGTCCAATTTTCTGTGCGCCACCCGACTGCAAAAGCCAAAGCATCTTGGTTAATGCTTTTTCCAGCATTGGGCAAAATAGGTAAACCTCTGTAAAACACACCCATTTCCAAAGGCAAATCATCGCGCATGAATCGGCATCCTATGTCTAACTGCTGTGTGCTTCCTTGTTTTTTAAATAATAGAACAGGCATAAGATAGAGATAGCTATTCATCGCATAGACCTTAAAATTGCCACCAAGCTGCACAGAGTATTTGGTAGGCAAGGCAGAACCTCCTCCAAAGAGAGATTGGTCTGGGCGATTAAGGTGGTGAGCGGCAAAACCAAACCACATATTTTTGTTGTAGATGGTCATGCCTGAACTTACATCAAAAAAAAGCGTAGAACCACCAGCACCACTCTCGTCCACATCTGGGTCATTGTCCAATACTTGGCTTACAAAAATCAAATTCCCTGTATTGATTCGTCTTGTGGTAAGTCCACCTTGTATGCCCAGTCGCAACTGCCAGCCCTTGAATGGAACATAAAAAGAATATAAACCTGAAAAACTTGTAGCTGAAATCTGGTTGGCTCCTGCATTGTCATAGCTTGCTAAGAATCCAAAACCACTCCTCAATTTATTGGCATTATAGTCAAAACTAAAAGTGGTGCTAACATAGTTGGAGTTCATGAGTAGCCATTGATTGCGATAATTAGCCGCACCTCTAAACTGCTCAGTAGAGCCTGTAAGTGCGGGGTTTAGCACTAAAGGAGCATTATAGAATTGGGTAAACTGTGGGTCTTGCGAAAATGCAACATGGGCAATGAATATAAAGAGCAAAAAGGTAAGTTTTCTCATATTATTAAGATTTGTCGCTTTGGGAATATACAATTTTACTGATTAGGGATAAAAACATTTTACAAATAAAAGAGTTTAATTGCGTGATAGTATTATCTCAAAGATGATTAATTCCTTTACAAGAATTTAACCAAATATTTTTTAAGTGTTAAAATAAATAAAAAAACTCTTCACTTGCAACGTTTTAATCGGATTAGGGGTCTTAGATAAGAAGGGGTTAAAATGTAAACACAATTATGGCAAGCAGAGAAATTATTAAAACATCTTTTAGATTACTTTTCTTTAATTTAATTATTTTGGCTTTATTGATGCAATTGGTGATGTGGCTATTCTAAGGTATGCACTATTTTTTTCTTTTCTTATATTTAGCAATTTTCCTTTTTTGCTTATCTTGACGCTGAGTTTTGAAATTAAAGACTCTTTTTCTAAAAAAGTTAATATCTTATTTCTCAAAATATTATGGAGAATGTTTCTATTGTTGTGTTATTGCTTTTTGGCATTACCTTTTTAGCTATCTTAAGTAATAAATACAAATTCCCATTTCCTATTGCATTGGTATTAGCGGGCTTGTTAATTAGCCTTATCCCCAATCTGCCCCCAATCATGCTCAAACCCGAAGTCGTCTTTTTGATTTTTTTGCCTCCTTTATTGTATGCGGCAGCATGGAACACGAGCTGGCATGACTTCAAGGCAAATCTAAGACCTATCTCTTTAGCGGCTTTTGGATTGGTGTTTTTTACTACGGGCTTGGTAGGGTGGATAGCCCACGAGTTTATTCCCGAACTTACTTGGGCAGAGGCTTTTCTTTTAGGTGCTATTATCTCTCCTCCTGATGCGGTAGCGGCTACCTCTGTTACCAAAGGCTTGGGATTACATCCTCGTATTATTACTATTTTGGAAGGCGAAAGTTTGATGAATGATGCCAGTGGATTGATTGCTTACAAATACGCATTAGCCGCTATTCTTACAGGAGTATTTAGCTTGAGTGAGGCAAGCTGGCAATTCGTCTTAGTCGTAGGCGCAGGGATTGTTGTTGGGCTAATCGTTGGTGGTTTGATGTATTTAGTTCATAAATACTTTGTCTGCGATGCGAATATAGAAGTAGCCCTTACGATTATTACTCCTTTCGCATCTTATCTTTTGGCTGAATCTTTCCACGTATCAGGGGTATTAGCCGTAGTAAGTACGGGCTTGTTTCTTTCTTACAGTTCTGGAGACATCTTCTCTCACCAATCTCGCATACAGGCTTACGCATTTTGGGACGTGATTATATTTGTACTCAATGGTTTAGTTTTTATTCTCATTGGGCTTCAGCTCAGTATTATTATCAAAGATGACACTGATTTATTACTTTGGATATTATATGGTGTAGGCTTAAGTGTTTTTATTTTTGTAATTAGGCTTATTTGGGTGATTCCTTCTTCTGCCCTTCCCCGTTTGCTTAGCGCAAAGATTAGACAAAGAGAGTATTACAGTCGCAAATATTGGTTTGTTTTTACTTGGGCGGGTATGCGCGGTGTGGTTTCTATGGCGGCGGCTTTGGCTTTACCTTTAACCATGCCTGATGGTTCTGCTTTTCAGAATAGAGATTTAATCGTATTTCTAACCTTTTGTGTAATTATCTTTTCTTTGGTATTTCAGGGACTTTCTTTGCCTTGGCTAATCAAAGTCCTCAAATTACCGAAACATTCCATTCTTGCCGAAGAGCATGGAATAAGATTGGAATTGGTCAATAATTCTATCAGTCATATTGAGGAAAACCTATCTTTTATGGATGCAGACCTTTTGTCAAAGATTAAGAGTAAGTACGAAATCAGATTTAATCGTTTACAAAGCACTACTCTGCCAACGAATTATTTTCATAAGCAGTTAGACAGCAAGAGTAGTGAGGAAATACAGGAGAAGATAGCAGAAAATATATTCAACCAATTTGTCAAATCGCAAATAGACCTTATCGAGGTAGAGCGCAATCACCTCAAAAAGTTGCATAAAAAAGGCAACACTAATGAGGAAGTATTGAGGAAATTGGAAAAAGAGCTTGACTTGGAAGAAGCAAGACTCCGCATGGAATTATATGAGGACTAATGATTTAAAATCACATAAATGCTTAGGCATTTTTATTGTAAAAATGCTTAAGCGTGTTTAGTTTTTTATCAAATCTTGCCAAACTCTTTGACTACTTCTCTGGCTACTACCTGCCCCGAAATAAGCGAAGGCGGGACACCAGGACCAGGTACGGTCAATTGCCCTGTATAGAACAAGTTATCTACTTTTTTACTTTTTAGAGAAGGTTTAAGTACGGCTGTTTGCAATAAAGTATTTGCCAATCCATAAGCATTGCCCTTGAAGGCATGATAGTCAGCTATAAAGTCTTTGTGTGCGTAAGAACGTTTGAAAACAACTGCATCTCTAATATTTTGTTTAGTAAGTTTCTCAAACCTATCCATCACGATATTGTAATATTTTTCGCGTATAGCTTCGCTATCCTCCAGAGTATGAGCTACTGGGATAAGTATGAACATATTTTCACAACCTTCGGGTGCTACGGAAGGGTCTGTTTTCGAAGGGATAGAAACGTAAAATAATGGTTCGGTAGGCCACCGTGGCGTAGTATAGATTTCCTTGGCGTGTTTCATAAAATCCACATCAAAAAATAAGGTATGATGCAAGGTATTTTCTAATTTTTTGTTTAATCCCAAATAAAAAATCAAACAAGAAGGTGCTAAAGTGCGTGATTCCCAATAATTATCGGAGTATGAGCGAAATTCAGGAACAAGTAGTCGGCTTTCTATATGGTGATAATCTGCTCCACCAACCAAAATATCTGCTTCATATTCCGTTTCTTGGGTAATGACTTTCTTGGCTTTATTTTTAAAAACTTCTATGGATTTTACTTCTTGTTGGTACAAAAACTTGACTCCTTTTTCTTTTGCCAACTGCTCCATGCCTTCTATGACCTTGTGCATACCACCCATCGGATACCAAGTCCCTAAGCCAATGTCCGCATAGTTCATCAAACTATACAAGGCAGGGGTATTTTCTGGTAATGCGCCCAAAAACAAGATAGGAAATTCCATGAGTTGGATAATCTTGGGGTGTTTGAAAAAGCGTCTGATGTGCTTGTGAATAGAAGTAAATACATCCATACGAAAGAGCGCAAGTAACAAACGCATATCGGCAAACTCAAAAATGGAACGGCTTGGCTTATATACTAAATCATTGATTCCTACCTTATATTTGTAGGCTGCCTGCGCCAAAAACTTGTCCAATTGGGCGGCACTGCCTTTTTCCAAAGATTCTAACATTGCCTTGAACTCGTCGAGATTGGCAGGAACATCTAAGTAATCGTTTTCGTTGAAAACTACCCGATAAGATGGGCTAAGGCGTACCAAGTCGTAATAATCAGAAGGTTTCTTGCCAAATTTTTGGAAGTAGCTCTCAAATACATCGGGCATCCAATACCAGCTTGGACCCATGTCATAAACAAAACCTTCTGCTTTGAAAATGCGCGCTCTACCTCCTGCAATTTCATTTTTTTCTAAAACAGTAACCTCAAAACCTTCGTGTGCTAAATGGGTTGCGGCAGAAATCCCAGCAAACCCAGCCCCAATGACAACGACTTTTTTACTCATGGTGGAAATATGGTTTATAAACTGTAAAACTAAGAATACGGTTAGCTATGAAGTACCAACCGCAAAAAATTTCTCTCATTTCATACTCCCAACTAACTTCAAAAACGAGAAAGTTGTTTTAAAAAACAGTATTTTACTTTTTCTTGTCCTCGAAACTTATATCTGCCATAGGGAGAGCTTCTCTGATTCTTTCTTGCTCATTACCAGCAATTTTAGTATAGCCCAAGTCCAATCTTTGCAGATTGATGAGTTTTCCTATTGCTTTTGGCATAGCCGTAAGTTCGTTATAGCGAAGTTCTAATACCTCCAAATTGACCAATTCCGTAATCTCATTAGGCACAGAAGTCAGTTTATTACTTACTAAAGACAAGAATTTCAATTTCTTCAGTTTTCCTATTTCTGTAGGAATGGTCTGTAACAGATTTGTCCAGAGAGATAATTCTTCTAAGTTCTGCCAATTAGCAATGCCTACGGGCAGGGTACTAATCTGATTGTCTTGGAGATTGAGCTGGCGCAGGTTGGTTAGCTGTACAAATTCCACAGGCAAAACCTTGATTTCATTGCCTTGCAGTTGGAGAGAGGTCAGTTTTTTTAGCTTTCCTATTTCCGAAGGAAGATTAGTCAATTGATTATTATAGAAAAGTAAGGATTCCAAATTGCTTAGTTTGCCGACTTCGGGGTTGATAGCCGTAAGATGGTTTTCTGATAGCGATAAAATTTTGAGTTTTTGCAAAGCACTGATTTCATTGGGTAGGCTGGACAACTCATTATTTCTTAATTCTAATTCTTCCAATGAAGTTAGGCGCGAAATATCAGCAGAAAGATGGTTTTTGAGTAAGTTGTGAGAGAGGTCTAATATTCTCAAATTAGGGAGACTGATGATTTCTTTGGGCAATTGAGAAAACTGATTGCGGTATAGTTTGAGCTTTTGCAAACTTTTCAGTTGGCTGATTTCAGCAGGGAGGGAGGAGAGTTGGTTTTCAGAAAGGTCTAAGACTTGTAAGTTTTTCAAAACACCAATTGTTGGTGGCAGGGCAGTCAGTTTTTGTCCTGACAAATTTAGTTTTACTACTTTATCTGCTTGTTTGAGAGCCTGTTCCAAAGAAGTAAACTCCTGTGCCGCTTCTAATTGGCTGTCGTTTAGTAGAACTTGGGCTTTAGCCAAAAAAGGAACAAAAACAATAAGTAAAAGAGCAAACAGCTTTTTCATTTTTAATAGGGTAGTTTTTTGTTTTATAATTAATAATAGATGTTATTAGGGATAATCGTAAAAGTATTTATACCTTTAATGAATGAATATACAAATATCTTTGGTTTATCTAAGCAAAAATAAACCCAAATTTTTATCCGCAAATTTCTCTTAATTTACACAATTTCAGAAATTTTTGATTCATATTTTAAAATATCAAATATTGTATATTAATTTTGAGGCGTGATTTTAACCAAAAACAAATCAGCGCATTTAATTTTAATTTCATTTTGAGGACATTCAACCCTTTTAATTTTAGAAAAAGAATGGCAACAGAAATAAAAAAAATAGGAATCTTGCACGGGAAAGAGAATACTTTTCCTCAAGCATTTGTAGAAGCGGTAAACAAAAAAGCCCCTAAAAACATCATTGCGGAGGCTGTACAAATCGAGAGAGTGGCTCAGGGTGAGTCTTCAGGTTATGCAGTAATCATAGACCGCATCTCCCAAGATGTACCTTTTTATAAGGCATATCTCAAAAATGCCGCCTTGTGTGATACGGCAGTGATTAACAATCCTTTTTGGTGGAGTGCTGATGAAAAGTTTTTTAACAACGCTTTGGCTACACAAGTAGGCGTACCCGTGCCAAAAACCATATTGCTCCCCTCGCACGTGTTCCCACCCGACACCAACGAAAATTCTT